>NZ_DEZM01000228.1:0-14517 GCF_002364825.1 Acinetobacter sp. UBA3132
CGCTTTTATTGGTCGGCACATAATCCAGACCATCACTCAGACGATGGGCAGGTGTTAAACGGCGTGCATTCAGTTCAAAAACTTTATTGGCAATAAATAAACTGTAGAAACGGTAAGCGATGCTGTACACACAGGCTGCGGCCAGTACCAGCCAGACTGCATTCACATGCTCACCACGACTGAGTGCAAGTATCCCGAAGGAGACTGCCCCGACTATGGCTACCAGGAGCCAGATGATTTTCGAAGTCATGCTCGACTTCTGTTGTAAAGTTTCCATTCAATCCCTCATATCTGTTGCATTTAAATCAGCGTGATTCTTTTTGTTCGAGGTACTGCTGTTTTCCCTTGCGACTTTACTCCTGTTCTTTTTTGTTGCCTCTAAGACTTTGGCATAAAAAAGGGGATGATTTTCATCATCCCCTTTGATAATAGTCTATTTTCAGACCATTATGCACGTTCTAGGTATTCACCTGTACGTGTATCAACACGAACTTTATCTTCTTGCTGAACAAATAATGGAACACGTACTACCGCACCTGTTTCCAGTTTCGCTGGCTTACCGCCACCGCCCGAAGTATCACCACGTACACCTGGATCAGTCTCAACGATTTGCAATACCACAAAGTTTGGTGCATTCACTGTTAAAGGAACGCCATTCCAAAGCATGATGGTACATTTTTCATTAGAGTCATCTTTTAACCATTTTGCTGCATCGCCCATCGCGATTTTATCTGCTGCAATCTGTTCAAAAGATACTGGATCCATGAAGTTCCACATTTCGCCATCGTTGTACAAGTATTCCATTTCTACTTCTACGATGTCAGCAGCTTCTAGTGAGTCACCAGACTTAAATGTTTTCTCTAACACTTTACCTGATTTAAGGTTACGTAATTTTACGCGGTTGAAGGCTTGGCCTTTACCTGGTTTTACGTATTCGTTTTCCATGATTGAACATGGGTTACCATCAAGCATAACCTTAAGGCCTGACTTGAAATCATTCGTAGAATAATAGGCCATGACTGGCGCACTCCAAACTTACTAACTTTAATCTATTGATGCTATGGGCTGTTGCAATGTCATTTAGCAAGTCTGACACGAACATGTAGTTGCCACATGCACATTCATTTAATGTTGCGTATTCTAAATGACCAATACACTATGCCGCAACGAAAAATTCCTATTTAACAGACCTTCACTGACTAAGTTACAGTCAGACATATCAATGAACAAATTATTCAGCCCCTACCATCTGCTGATCATTAAGACAAAGCTTTATATAATCTGCTCAACTAATACGTCAAACTTTATCCAATACAGGCACATTCATACTATATATAAACTGTTAAACTAATCGCTTCAGCTTCATCGCTTCCACTTTTACTTTATTCTTCCCACATGACAGACTTTTTCTATCAGGAACAAAACTGGCAGTCACAACTGAGTGACTTGATCACAAATCCGCAGGAATTATTACAACAACTGAAACTCTCACCTGAGCAGCTACTTTCTGGCGCAATTCTGGCATCAGAACAATTCAAGTTACGGGTACCACGTGCTTTTGTTGGCAAAATGCAGGCTGGCAATCCACTTGACCCCCTGTTACTGCAAGTCCTGCCACATCACCTGGAACTGGAAGAGCATCCGGGTTTTGTTACTGATCCTTTGGGTGAAGAACAGGCTAACCAGCAGCCAGGTGTCCTGCATAAATATAAGTCGCGTTTTCTGCTGACCCTGACCGGAGCCTGTGCCGTACATTGCCGATATTGCTTTAGACGTCACTTTCCTTATCAAGAAAATTTACCTAAGAATGAAGATTGGGAAAATATTAAAAGCTATCTGCAAAGCCAGCCGGATATTAATGAAGTGATCCTGAGTGGTGGTGATCCACTCACTCTTTCTAACCGGAAATTAAAACTCTGGATTGAACGTCTGGAAACTTTAACTCAACTTAAATTCTTAAGAATACATTCACGAGTTCCGATTGTAATCCCAAGCCGAATCGATGACGAGCTGACAAGCATGTTAAAAAACAGTAGGCTACGTATTATTCTGGTGGTACACTCAAATCATGCATCTGAGCTGGATGATTACACCTGTAGCAAACTGAATCAGTTGGTTCAGCAACAGATTACCGTACTTAATCAGGCAGTGTTACTCAAAGGAGTAAATGATACTGCACCAGTTTTGGTCGATTTAAGTTATCGCTTGTTTGAAGCTGGAGTGATGCCGTATTATTTACATGTACTTGATAAAGTAAAAGGGGCGCATCATTTTGATTTGTCACCTAAGCATATAAACGAGATTTATACAGAAGTTTTAGCGAACTTACCCGGGTATTTGGTACCTAAACTTGTTCGGGAAATTGCGGGCGAAAAAAATAAGACACCGCTTTTTGGGGTTTCAACATTTTGAGTTAAATAATAAATGAGTAAACATAATTCAGATATTTTTCAAACGCCGACGGAACTTAAACTGGATCAACTGAGCTTTTGTCCAGCCAATGTAAAAGCCTTGCAGGAATGGGTTGCAGGAATTTCGATCCTGCAACTGGGGACATCCTCCAAGTCACTGTTCAGTGCCCTACTGGAAATGTCTGAACTGAAGTGCTCTGAAACCCTGCGGTTTGACCTGATTCAGGTACTGCATCCGACTCTTGAAAATGTACTGACCAGCCTGGAAAAACACTTCGTCAATCAAGGCCTGATTACTACTGACCGTAATGACCAGATTATTGAACTGGCAATGCTGCTGCGTAGTCATTTTGCCAAGGCCTATATTGATATTGCCAAGCGCTGTAATCATGAGCTGAATCACAGCAGTTTTTCTTTATTTAAACTGGGAAAAAAGAAAAGTCTGACCACGGCACGTATGGTTTCGATTTACTATGCTTTGCAACAGCTCAGCCTGCTGCTGTATCAACAGCATATGCTGTATGGCAAGCCAGTGATGGGCCAATGGCTTGCAGCTCATCAGCTACTTGAAATTGCAATGCAAAATAATTTCCATCAGAGCAATATCAATCAGGTCCTGGGTACTCAGCATGAGCTACAGAATATTTCGAATGCGTATGCACAGCTGATCCTGCTGGAAATCTTTAATACTCATCAAATCCGACCTGCAGAAATTCAAGGACTGTATCTTTGCAGTTTTGACTGGACCAAACTGGTTCAGGTTTTACCTAAAGAAACTACCCTGTCCCGCTATGCAGTCGACAGCAGCAAAGACTTGCCACCAGTATATAACTCGCGTCTGAATGACCATTTCAAGCCGAGCATATTTATTGCCACTCAGAACCTGATGGAACATCTGGCGGGTACACAAACCAAAAATGCCCAGTATCTGTCGCGTAATGAAAAATTGTTCCTCACGCCAGCGCTGCATTTCCATATCTATAATCTGTTGACCACGACCATGGAACGTCGTCATGAGCGTTATGAATACTCAGCGCATATCAATATCTGTTTTGGTTTGTCGGCTGCACATTTCTACCTGTCTCAGGGCAAAAACTTCCATGAAACCCTAGATGTTGAAGGCGGCTACAATTTCCAGAGTGAAAGTAGCTTTGTCAGCGCATCAGAAAATACTGTACCAGGTTCATTTAGTCATATCAAAGCCTTAGATCGTGAAGCCAAGCAGATTCACCATGCCGAAGTGCTGGACATCAGCGTCAATGGTTACCGGATTAAGTGGACCGGCTTTACCCCATCGAATCTGAAAACCGGCGAATTTATTCTGGTTCAGGAAAATGCCCAAAGCCAATGGCGTGGTGGTGTGATCCGCTGGATCAAACAGTCAACAGAAAAAAGTCTGGAACTAGGCTTGGAAATTCTGGCGCAAGACCTGTTCCCATGTGCAGTTTATGCACGGACCGACCGTCATCTAAAAAATTATCAGCCAGCTTTACTAGTACAGACAACCCAACTGGATCAGATTTCGAATAGTATTATTGTGTCAGGTGTACAGATGTTTAGGGAAAAACAGACGATTCACCTGCGTGTTGATGGTCGTGAAATAAAAATCTATCTGACCAAAGCACAGCTGATCACACAAAGCTTTATTCGATTTGACTATGAATTATTGAATGATCAGGAAGAACAGATCATTAAAGGCTTTATTCACAAGCAAATGAATGAAATCAATAATCACGATTTATGGGAAGCATTGAAGTGAGAAATCCATTATTGTCTAAAAAGTTAAAACGTACGGAAACACGTTTACTGATTATTGATGATAATCAAATTAGATTTAACCAGATTCGTGATCTGTTGACCGCCAATGAATATCAGGTGGATGCAGTTCTACTGGATGACCTGCAGAACTTTGAAAAGCAGTTGAATTTCAACTGGGACCTGATTATCTTTGGCCGTGCGTATGACCTGAAATATGAACAGGCACTCAGTCTGGTACGCCTATCGAAACAGCCAAACTTGCCGATTCTGCTGCTTAAACCTGATGACTATCAGGCTAATCAATATACCGGTTATATCCAGAAAGGTGTGTATGACATTTTGAATCTGGAATATCCAGAACGCTTTTACCTCGGTCTGGTACGTGCCCTGTCTTTCAGCCGTCTGACCCAGTCGCAGCAACATTTAATAGAAGAGCTGGAAACAGCACAAACTCAGGCACAATTACTGGTTGAGGACAGTAACAAAGCGGTAGCCACCATTCAGGAAGGCATTCACATTCAGGCCAATGAAGATTACCTGAAACTGTTTGGCCTGAATTCTGAAGATGACATTATCGGTTTGCCTTTACTGGATCTGTTACAACCACAAGATCTAAACGAATTTAAGACCCGTTTTAAGAAAATTTCCCAAGGTCAGTTCGAGCTGGGTGGTTTTGAAATTCATTCAACCAATCCAAAGATTGCTGCAGTCAACCCCCTCAAGCTTGAGTTCCTGGCATCTACCAGTGAAGAAGATGCTTTACAGCTAACGATTGATACTGCGAAGACTCAATCTGCTACAACAACTGAAAAAGCAGCAGTCAAGCCAAGTACGTTACAATTACTAAAACGTGAGCTGAACCGTGAGCCTGCCAATGCCAATGCATTAATCACCTTCTCTCTTGCTGCTTATGAGCCTCAAATTCTCAATGCAGATTGGGCGATCTACACAGGCTACTTCCATGAAGTTAAGAACTTCCTGAAAGAACAGGTTCGTGTATCGCTGTTTAAACTTGAACATGATGTCTTGGTCGGTGTCATTCAGGCCGATTCTCAGGAAATTCTGGAATCTAAACTGATTGGGTTAGCTGCATTAACCAAACCGCAGTTGATTACAGTCAATCAGCAGACCTGCTCTCTGAACTTACGCATCGGTTATACCAAGCTTGACGGTGAACTACATGATGAGGCACAGCTGGATCAGCATATTGCTCGTGCCTTCTCTACACCATTACCTCAAGCACAACAGTCTTCCGAATTTGTGCTGGATATTCCATCGGATATGCTTGCACCTGCAGAAACTGTTCCAAGTCTGGAATTCAGTATTGCCGAACCAGCTGCAGCCCAGTCAGCCTCTAGTCCAGTATCTGCACCAGTTCCAACGCCTGTAACACCAGCCACGGCGGCAGCACCTGTAGCGATGCCAGGTTCAATCCTGCATGCACTGCGTCAATGCCTGGAGCGTGGCGAAATCCATCTGAAATATCAGCAGCTGTATGACAAGGAAGATAGCAACCTGTATACCTATGAGGTTACCAGCGGTTTTATTTTTGAAAATAAATGGCAGGATATTTCCAAGCTGCTGGAACTGCGTGAAGATGATGAACTTTCAATCAAGCTAGATCGCTGGATTCTGGTTGAGTCTTGCAAGCAACTGCATAACTTTATCACCCAATATCCTGAAGCCCGCTTGATCGTAAACCTGAATCGTGCCGTGCTCTTCAAAGACCGTAGTTTTCCTGAGTTTATCTCCAAGCTGATTACGATTATTCGCAGTAAATTAAAGCATCCTCTCACTTTACAATTTGCTGAAGAGGATCTGATTCTGAACCGCGAGGATGCGCAGAAATATATCCGTATTCTGCGTGACCATGGCGCAGAGATTGCGATTCGTGAATTCGGCAATTCGATATATAGTGAAACCTTGCTCCGTGAAATGGATGTAAATGCCTTAACGATCCATCCACAGCTCACTGCGCAATTGAATTCCAATACCGAGGAACTGCAGGAAAAAATTACTGGCTATCTGGAAGTCAAACCAGTTTATATTCTTTTACGTGAACTGAATGACATGACTTCCTTTGCCAATGCCTGGAATGTCGATGCACGCTTCATTCAAGGGGATTACTTCCAGAAAAAACTGGATCATCTGATTGACGTACAGGAGCGCTAAGCGCCTGTACCAAGCCTGAATATTGTGAATTCACAAATTTCAGGCACAAAAAAACGGGCAAATTGCCCGTTTTTTTTCATTTTGGGTATTAACGTTTAACAGAACGTGACATACCAGCAAAACGTTGTTTGAACTTGTCGATACGACCGCCAGTGTCAACGTTCTTTTGCTTACCAGTGTAGAATGGGTGGCAAGCTGAACATACGTCTAGGTAAAGCGTTTCTTTACCAACAGCTGAACGAGTTTCGATAACGTTACCACATGAACAAGTAGCAACTAGTTTTTCATATTTTGGGTGAATATCGGCGCGCATGGTCGATTCTCCATAAAGATCAAGAAGGTTTTGCTGTCATCGCAATTGATCACTCTCAGAAACTGAGGAAAGGCCAGAATCAAATTCAGGCAGATCAACACCACAACAGACCATTCTTTTGGCCCACCGAGACGGATACCGTCAGAGCTAAGCACAACAAGTTGGGCAATATTATACGTGAAACAGATTTAATATGCGAATTATTCTTCAGTTTTAACTTCAACCTGTTTGGACCACATATTGGCAACAATGCCGCAAACCATCAGCTGAATCTGATGGAAAATCATGATCGGCAATACAATCATGCCAATTGGCTGACCAATAAACAGGATTTGTGCCATCGGCACGCCGCTGGCTAAAGTTTTCTTGGAACCACAGAAAAAAATAGTTTTCTGATCCGCTTTATCAAAACCAATCCAGCGCGGCACAAACAGGGCCAGCAGCATCACCAAAGTCAGTAAGACTGAGCAGGCAATAATGAGCAGTAATAAGGTCGTTAAGCTTACCTGATGCCACAGCCCTGCCACAACGGCACTACTGAATGCGCCGTAAACCACCATGAGAATCGAACCCTGATCAAAAATCTTAACGATTTCTGGCATTTTCTTCATTTGTGGAAATACCCAAGGACGCAGAATTTGCCCAAGGATAAATGGCACCAGTAGCAGTAAAGTGATCTGCATAATAGATGAGGTTGGATCAAAACCATGTTGTGACTGACCCAAAATAAAAAAGGCTACTAATATCGGGGTAATAAACATACCAACAATATTGGAAAATGAGGCACTACACACTGCACCGGCGACATTACCCTGTGCCACTGAAGTAAAGGCAATCGAAGACTGTACTGTTGATGGCAGGAAGCACATAAACAGGAAGCCCCAGTACAGTTCCTGACCCAATAACGGAACCAGGACCGGCTTGGCCAACAGACCAATTATAGGAAACAGTGCAAAAGTAAATGCGAACACCAAGGTATGCAGCTTCCAGTGCATCAATCCTTCAACTACGGCCTCACGTGATAACTTGGCACCATGCAGAAAGAATAAGATAGCAATGGCAATTGTGGTAATAGATGAAAAGACTTCAGCCGCCTGTCCTGATACCGGAACAAAACTGGCAAGTATCACCATTATAAAAAGCAGTATAGTAAAACGGTCCAATGCCAATAACTTAAGCATATCCCTTCATCCCTTAGATTTTATTGTTTGATATAAAAATGCCCGGCTATCTTAACAGATGCCGGGCCCATGCTATGCACTCAGATTGATGTAATCTTTTCATCTCTACATGAATACATTTCACATATCACACTTAGTTATTACGTGCATTATGGTCCTGCTGAATCAGTTCAATTTTATAACCATCTGGATCTTCAACAAATGCAATAACGGTTACACCGCCTTTCATTGGACCTGCTTCACGAACCACCTTGCCACCACGTGCCTTGATTTCTTCACAGGCTTTATAGGCATCATCGACTGCAATCGCAATATGGCCATAAGCATTGCCAAGTTCATAACTGTCTGTATCCCAGTTATGTGTCAGCTCGAGCACGGTATGGTTCTCTTCATCACCATAACCTACAAATGCCAGAGTGAAACGACCTTCTTCATAATCACGCTTACGAAGTAAAGTCATACCAAGCACTTCAGTATAGAACTTTAGTGACTGTTCCAGATTGCCTACACGTAACATGGTATGCAGCATGCGCATATTATTCATCCTTATTGCCAGATTGTTGTTGGTGTTCACCGAGTAATTTTCCAACCCAGACCACTAGAATGAGAATCGGAATCCCAATCAATGTGGTCATCAGGAAGAAGTTCGGATAACCGATATTGGTGACTATAGTACCTGAATATCCCCCTAAAATCTTAGGGGTTAGTGTCATAAGTGAGCTAAAAATCGCATATTGGACTGCAGTGAAAGATACGCTGGTCAAGCTGGATAAGAAGGCAATAAATGCTGCACCTGCTAGACCGGCAGCTAGATTGTCGACGATAATCGCAAAATACAGCCAGGCATCGCTATATGGCTTGATCACCTTGCCTGTCACTTCAATATCAGTATTACGATTCACATCCACAGGAACCAGTGGCTGGATATCGACATCAAGCATCTTGGTATTTTTAGCATCATTGCTCGTCTGATAGACATGTGTCACTTGCTGAACAGCTCGCTCATCCTCCATTAGTACCACACTGATTAAATGCGCTGGCGCAGATTTCAGTTTTTCTGCTGGAATAGCTGTACTAAACACCCCCTGTTCTTCCAGCTTGGCTTCAAAACGCTCATCATTCAGTTCATAAATGATCTTTTGATTATCTTGTAAAGCTTCACCGACATATTGACCACGAACCACAATACTCCCTTCTTCATTAGCATGAAGGGTATTGTCGCTGGTAATTGGTAGAATCTGCAGCTGTGCATTACCTGAAGTCTGCAGCAAATATGGCATGGACAGACTAACTGTACTATCAGTCGTATTAGCATTGGCATAAGCCGCCTGAACCTGAATCTGCTTGGCATCAGCCAGTACCTGTACTGGTACTTTCACTTTCCAGTAACCAACTTCATCCGTGTCTGCCTGATAGTGTTGCTGTCCAACCTGAATATCTACCGGATTTAGCTGTTGCCCGGATTTAACCAAACCAATAAAGATCAGATTGGTAGAACAGGCCAGAATGGCACCGACAAACATCAGCTTCATGATATTCATCTTCTGGGCCAATAATCCTCCCAGGAAACCACCTAAGAGGGAAAAGATCACCCCATAGACCTTCACTGCTTCAGCAATCTGCTCCTTGCTAAAGTTCATGTCCTGATAGAACACATTAGAAATCACACCAGCAATAATGTCTGAAACACGATAAAAACCAATCAGCAATAACAGGACCAAAGCCAGTTTTAGGCCATAGCGCTTGAAGAAATCTGCAACAGGATTGACCCAGGTTTCATAGGCCATTTCCCGGTTCACCGCACCCAGTTTCACCAAGGCGGCACCCACACCGAATGCGACTGCACCAGATCCGATAAAACGCAAAGATTCAAAAGTAAATAATGCAAAGGTATCCTGAATGGCAAACTGTTCAGTCAACATGCTCACCAGGTTACCTGAATATACATAGCTCAATACAAAGCTGATGACCGCGACAAAAAACACCCCGACCAGGCGGAAATAATCACTGCGTATATAGGTTTTTCGTACACGATCGACCTGCGGTTCACGGATTGACAGCGTCGTGATAATCCCCACCAGCATCACCGCAGCCATCGCCAGATAGGTCCATTTCCAGGCATCATAAATATAGTTACCTTTTGCGGTACCTAGGTAAGCGGCAAGGAACAATGCGCCCGCACCAGCGACAATCATACCAATACGGTAGCCTGCGTTATAAGTTGCAGCCAGCACGGTCTGCATCTGGGTTTCTGCCAGTTCAATACGGTAGGCATCAATCACAATATCCTGAGTTGCTGCGGAAAAGCCAAGCAAGACTGCACCAAGCGCCATCTGCTGAAGATGTAGTTGTCCTAAAGCCGGATCTGAAAAAGCCATAATACAGATCGCGCAGACAATCAGAATTTGAGCGATCAGCAACCAGGCACGACGTCGACCTAAAGCCTTAGTCAGGAATGGCACTGGTAGTTCATCAATCAGTGGTGCCCAGACAAACTTAAAGGAATAACCCAAGGCTGCCCAGCTAAAGAAAGTTACAGCACTTTTACTAATACCCGCTTCACCGAGCCAGAGAGACAGACTTGAAAAAATCAGGAGAATCGGTACACCGGCTGAGAAACCCAGAAACAGCATGATCAGCGCACGCCGGTCCAAGAAGGCTGTAAAGGCGGATTTCCAACCCGTCGTTTGTGTTGTCATTGCTTTATTATTTTCCGCAAAAAACCAGTAGTTGCTATTCAATCCTTTAATACAGGATCTTTCAACAAGATTTACCATTTTCTCTGCATAGATCATTTTATTTTTTTACGTCAAAAGCGACATGTTGGCTTGAATTTTCCGGCTAATTCTGTATACCTTAAATCATTAATGCACTATTTCGTTTTGGACATCAACAGTGACCCAGAGACTCGATCAAATTCATTCTTCAATAACCGCCAATACGATTAACACTACCCTAACTGCACAACAAAACCATGCTGAACTATTAAAGACAGCATTTGAACAAAGCGAAATACAACCTACTCTTGAAAAAACCCGCTTGCAGCCCACGCAACTGACACATATTCCAAAACTGGATAAAATTCCGGCGTCGACCAAGCGTATTAAACCATTAAATAATTTTCTTGGTCAGGATCGTGCACGTGCCTCAGTTGAAGCCGGGATTGCCCTGCCATATTCAGGCTATAACATTTTTGCTGTCGGAACCGCAGGTCTTGGCAAGCGCACCATGGTCAAACGTCTGCTACAGCAACATGCCAAAACAGTAGCAACACCAAATGACTGGGTGTATGTTAATAATTTCCAGAATTCCCGCCAGCCGATTGCATTGCAGTTTCCTGCAGGTCAAGGTCCTAAATTCCAGGCAATGCTGCATCAAAGCTGGCAAACCATTCTTAAACAGCTGGAACGTCGTTTTACTGCGGAAACCTATTACAACCGTATTGAAATGATCCGTCAGCAAACCGGTGATGAACAGCAGCAAGCGCTGATTGAACTGACCCGTGAAGGTGAAGAATTCGATCTAAAGCTGATCTCTCGCAATGATGAGCACTGCTTCGTACCGGTTCATCTCAAAGATGACAAGCTGCAGGAAATGACACAAGATGATCTGAATGCACTGAGCAATAAAGATCGTGCTGAAATTGCCTCCAACATGCGTTACATGGATAAAAAACTGGAACGCCTGGGCCTGCACCTCGGTGATCTGGAAGATGATGCCCGTGACCGTGTACAGGTACTCAACCGTGAGATTGCCAAACAGGTGGTTTTACCACGTGTTGAACAGATGCTGGCTAAATTTAAAGATGTAGAAGGCCTGGATAAATATCTGAAATTCTATGCGGAAGACATCATTAATAATGTCGAGATTGTGCTGGAACAGGAAGAAGATGACTTTACTCCTGGCCTGTTCAGTCGTGTGCCGTCCCGTTATCAGGCCAATGTCATTGTGACATATAAGCCAAACAGCGGTGCGCCGGTAATCTTTGAAGATTTCCCAACCCATTACAACCTGCTCGGTCATGTAGAACAGTTAACCCAGAACGGTACGATTACCACTGACTTCACCTTGATCCGTCCGGGCTCAATGCATCGTGCCAATGGTGGCTTCCTGATGATTGAAGCCGAGCAACTCTTAGAACAACCGTATGCATGGCAAGGCCTAAAACGTGCATTGAAATCTGGTCAGCTGAAACTGTCTTCTCTGGAACATATGCTAACGCTAACGGGCAGTATTTCGATTGAGCCAGCGGCGATTCCACTTGATATCAAGATCGTGTTACTAGCTGAACCAGAAATCTATTATGAAATTCTGGAGCTCGAACCTGAGCTGGGCAGTATCTTTAAAATCCGTGCTGACTTTACAGATACATTACAACGTAATGACGAAAATGAGCAGGCCTATATGCAGCTCATTGCTGATTACGTTCAGGCAGACAAACTGTTGCCTTTTGACCGTTCTGCCTTGGCTGCCTTATTGACTGATTCAAGCCGTCAGGCTGAAGACCAAAGCTCCTTGTCATTACATGCGCTGACTTTGGGTGATTTGATTCGTGAAGCGCATCATCATGCCTTTAAAGCTGATGACAAAATGGTTTCAGAAAAACACATCAATACTGCCCTGGATCATCGCAAATATCGCTTAGGCTATTTACGTGAGCTATATTGGCAAGATCTGTCTCGTGGTACCCAGCTGATTGAGACACGTGGTCACCGTCTTGGTCAGATCAATGCCCTTTCTGTCATTCACTATGCGGACGTAGAATTTGGTTTACCTTCACGTTTAACTGCATCGGTCTATCAAGGTGGTGGTGACATTCTGGATATCGAGCGCAGCGTGGAACTCGGTGGTTCACTACATGCCAAAGGCGTATTGCTGATGGCATCTTTCCTGAAAGCGCATTTCGGTCGTGAACAAACCCTGCACTTCTCTGCAGCTCTGGCGTTTGAACAAAGTTACGGTCAGGTGGATGGTGACAGTGCTACTGTAGCTGAACTCTCTGCATTGATCTCAGCCATTAGCCAGCTGCCAATTGACCAGTCTTGGGCGATTACCGGTTCCATGAACCAGCTCGGTCAGGTACAGCCAATTGGTGGGGTAAATGCCAAGATTGAAGGTTTCTTCGATGCCTGCAAATTGCAAGGCTTGACTGGCAAGCAAGGTGTGATTATTCCACGTCAAAACATGCAGCATCTGATGCTGCGTAAAGATGTAATTGCAGCAGTTGAAGCAGGTCAGTTCCATATTCATGCGATTGATACCATCGATCAGGCATTGGAAATTCTAATGGCACGTCCGGTTGGCACCCTGGACAAGAAAGGCCGCTATAGCAAGCATTCAATTTATGCTGCAGTGATGGAGCAACTGGATTACTGGCAAGCTATTGAAGATGGTGCCGAGCTTGAGGAAGAAGAGCCAAAGAAAAAAAAAAAAAAGAAGAAAAAGAAAAAAGAAAAAGCACCAGTAAAGGATATTCAGGCAGATCCGGATGCGCTTGCAGCAGCACTTGCGGCTGAATCAAAAGAACTGGAAAAATCTGAAACCTCTGAGAATAAGGCAGAAAACTAATCCTGCCCCTTTCCATTTTAAGTGTTAAACTTCAGTCATAAAAAAGCGCTTCTCTGGAAGCGCTTTTTAACATCTGCAAGTCTAATAAAACTATTAAGCTTCAGGTGCCGGGCTGTATTGTTCAACTAAAGACTTTAATTCACCTTTCTGGAACATATCGAGCATAATATCGCTACCACCGATCAATTCACCATTGATCCACAATTGTGGGAAAGTCGGCCAGTTCGCAATAACTGGAAGAGTTGCGCGAATGTCTGGGTTTTCCAGAATATTCACATAAGCAAATGGACGACCAATTTGACTGAGTGCTTCAACCGCACGAGCAGAGAAACCACATTGTGGGAATTGTGGTGTGCCTTTCATATAAAGAAGTACTGCGTGTTTGGCAATTTGGTCACGAATTAACGCTTCTGTATCGCGTGCTTGTTCAGTCATTGATATATCCTCAATAAATCTGCTTCGCATTATACTCAAAATGAACTAAAACAGTATGTCTAAAACAATATTTCATGTTTTATTTACAATTCAGCTTTTATTCTGTTTGAGATTTTGCTTATATAGGTCCTGTCGTTATGTCTATATATGGCATCTATGACTTCAATTTTCAATCCACCTAACAGATAAGAGTTAGTCATGAAGAACATTACCCTTGCTCCTGTGCAAACTGGTCAACCTTCACACTTGATGCCGGTATTTGGCCGTCAGCCGATCAGTTTTGTCCGAGGACAAGGTGCTTATCTTTATACTGAAGATGGTACTGAGTATCTAGATGCTCTGACCGGTATTGCAGTATGTGGGCTGGGGCATGCCCACCCGGTACTTGCTGAAGCAATTGCTGAACAGGCCGCCACCCTGATTCACACCAGCAACCTGTTTGAAGTACCATGGCAGACTGCTGCTGCACAAAAACTGGCTGAAGTTTCAGGCATGGAAGAAATTTTCTTCTCGAATAGCGGTGCAGAATCCAATGAAGGTGCAATCAAGATTGCACGTAAATTTGGCCATATGCAAGGCATCGCTACACCAAAAATCATTGTGGCTGACCACTCTTTCCACGGTCGTACTTTGGCTACCCTCTCAGCGACAGGTAACAAAAAAGTTCAGGAAGGTTTTG
>NZ_DEZM01000228.1:14687-26722 GCF_002364825.1 Acinetobacter sp. UBA3132
ATTCAAGGTGAAGGCGGTGTCAATACTGCACCACAAGGCTTCAGCTACCTGGAAGAAATCCGTCAACTGTGCAACCAGCATAACTGGCTGATGATGCTGGATGAAGTTCAGACAGGTAATGGCCGTACCGGTAAATACTTTGCATATCAGCATACCAATATCGTTCCAGATGTACTGACCACTGCAAAAGGTCTGGGTAATGGTTTTCCGATTGGTGCGGTGATGACCCAAGGACGTGGTGTTGGTGTTTTAACTGCCGGGAACCATGGTTCAACTTACAGCGGTACAGCATTAGGTTCACGCATTGTTTATACCATCCTTGATATTATACAAAAAGAAAATATCGTGGCGAATGCAGCTGAAAAAGGTGCTTATATCGTTGAGCAAATCCGTAGCCAGCTTGGTGATCAGCATATCACTGTTCGTGGTTTTGGTCTGATGATCGGTATTGAATTGCCAAAAGCATGTGGCGAACTGGTAGATATCGCGCGTGATGAATATAAAACCATTATCAACGTAACTGCAGGCAATGTGGTACGTCTACTGCCTACCCTGAACATTACTCAGGAACAGGCTGATCAACTGATTG
The DNA here is from genome assembly GCF_002364825.1 of Acinetobacter sp. UBA3132. Classification (NCBI taxonomy): domain Bacteria; kingdom Pseudomonadati; phylum Pseudomonadota; class Gammaproteobacteria; order Moraxellales; family Moraxellaceae; genus Acinetobacter; species Acinetobacter sp. UBA3132. The sequence continues at coordinate 15,277 of NZ_DEZM01000228.1, forward strand.
AACGTCTGGTTAAAATGATTAAAGCATATCTGGCTTAATTTCTTAAAAGCCAGAAACATAAAAAGCCGCATCAAGCGGCTTTTTTAATTCTTTGCGGTTTATGATGCGATTTGCAACAAACGTCCGCCAGACAACTGGCCAAAATATTGTTTCAAGGTATCAAGACAACGGAGAATTTTTATAGGTTGTTGTTCACGTTTTGGCATGACTGCATATAGCGTAAATGGTTGTAATTTCCACTCAGGCAGGACTTCAATCAAAGAGCCGTTTATTAAATCTTTTTGTACATCCAGATATGACATGCGGGCAATGGTATTGCCATGCAGACACATCGACTTCGCCACAATACTGTTATTGGTGTTTAGTCGTGAGCTCAGTTCAAGTTCAACTTTTTGGGCTGTATTGACATGCTGGAAATAAAATTGTTGATGATTGTTCAAATGACTGAGTGACAAAATGTCATGTTGCTTCAGATCATCCGGCTGTGTAATTAAAACAGATTGATTGATGTAACTCGGAGCTGTTACCAGAATCTGTTCAATCTGAATAAGTGGAACGACTTCAACATTGCTATCGTCAATGACTTGATCAAGGCGCAGTTCAATATCAACACGACCATCCTTCAAGTCAAGCGGTTGATCTTGTGTTTCAAACTGCACTGTCAAACCACGGTGCGCAGCCATCCAGTGCGACAATGCCGGAATCACATGCATTGAACATAGTTCTGCAGTTGCGACGATACGCAGGTCACCAACCAGATCATCACGTAGCTCATTGATACGGACTTTGCCACGTTCAGCAGCGGATAACATTTCCTGACAGCTATAGAAAAAAGCCTGGCCTGCTTCAGTCAAACTCAATTTTCGTGTGGAACGGTTCAGGAGAATCACTTCCATGTCCTGCTCCAGCGATCGAATCTGCTGGCTTACGGCACTGGTGGTAATACCCAGTTCACGTGCAGCACCGCTAAACGAGTTTTTCTCTACAACACAAGCAAATACGCCCATTGCTCGAAGTTGATCTAACATAAATTCCCCTCTAAACTTATGAGGTGCTTCATCCTTTGATAAAAGCAACTCATTGTATTATACGGTGAAATTTAGCATTTTCACCTTTTTATTCAACTATTCGGTAAAACGGATGCAGGATTCACCGGTTTTCCATCCAGACGTACCTGGAATTCAAGCATGGTACGGGTTGTACCACTTGAACCCATTTCTGCAATCTTCTGGCCTGCGGTTACATTTTGACCACTTTTCACGTTAAGTTTACTGTTATGTGCATACGCAGTGATGTAGCCATTAATATGTTTGACCAGTACCAGATTGCCGTATTCTTTTAGACCGTCAGCGGCATACACTACCTGACCATCAGCAGCGGCAAATACCGGATCACCAACATTACCTGCGTAACGTATGCCCTTAATATTTGAAGCCAGATTGTATTGCTGCAATACTGCACCATTCGATGGTTTTACCCAACGTAATCCGGATGACGGTACAGTTGTTACTGGAGCAGGTGTAGTGACTTTTGGTGTTATTGATGGTGTCGTTTTAACAGTGGTCTGCGCTGGAGTTACCGGCGTTGGAGCCACGACAGTTTTACGCTGGATAGGTACTGAAGTATCAACGACTTGAGTAGTCGTACTGCGTTTGGTATTTTTCAAACGGATCGATTGACCGACATAAATACGATATGGCTCAGGAATGTCATTCATTTCCGCGACACTGATATAGCTCAGACCATAGCGTGCTGCAATGCCACTTAAAGTGTCACCTGAACGAACCGTATAAAAATCAGGTGCTGCAGCATAACGTGCGGAATTATTAATATAAGGTTTGGTTGCACACCCAGTTACGATAACTGCTGAAACCACTGCTGTTGTGAGTACTAACGTTTTAATCAGGCCTGTAGGCAAAGCAATAAAGCGTTTCGGTGACACCAGGAACATTATCTTCCTCTCTAACATCTATACGGTTTAAAAAACTCGATTAGATTAGCAAAAAAACACAGCAAATAAGGTTGCAATGTCCATCTATTCACAAAGTTATAACATTAGTTAGATTTTATTTAAAATCTGACCCTGTAATTCGTGAAGTACGTCATAGTTTGTAGCATCCATCTGGATTGGCGTCACACTGACATAACCATTGGCGATGGCAAAAAAGTCTGACTCAATTTCAGTTCCTTGATGCTTTGGCATTGCAACTGCTTCACCAGATAGACCAATCCAGTAAACCTGACGGCCACGTGGATCCACATGACTGCTAATGGGTTTAGACTGGCTACGGCGACCTTGGAAGGTCACTTTGGTTCCTTTTAGCTCAGCGATATCCGGAATATTGACATTAAAGATCTGACGCTCAGGCAATGCTGGCAAACCTGCTGCAATAAAATCATAAACCCATTGCGCTGCAACACGATAATCTTCTGGTGAGGTATAAGCACGCACGTTTTGCCCACACAAAGAAATAGCCAGTGCAGGATGTTTTGCTAGACGACCTTCAAATGCTGCCCCCACTGTGCCTGAATACAATACATCATCCCCCAGATTGGCACCGCTATTAATGCCACTCACCACAAGATCGAATTCGACATCAAACAAACCATTCATGGCCAGATAGACACAGTCTGCCGGAGTACCATTTACTGCCCAAACATCTGGAGCAATCTGAATCGGTCGCAGTGGACGGTCAAGGGTCAATGCACTGGAAAATCCGCTACGTTCGCTTTCAGGTGCAACAACCACTACACGGCCTAAGGCTTTTAAGCTCTGCGCTAGTGCCTGTATGCCCGGAGCAAATACGCCATCATCATTTGATATCAATATATTCACAGCAAAATCCCGTTCGTCCCAAAAAATGACTGGTTGGGACATTTGTTTGTATTAGCCACGGAATTATATATATTTATCGTTCAACATCCATCTTTAATATATGTGGTTCATGATGATTAAAAATACGGTTGCTGTAGCCGCACTGGCTTTTGCTCTGACTGCTGGCCTGAGCTCTCCTGCTTTTTCAGCTGAAAATTTATCTGCTGAGGTTGATTTGACTATTAAGGAAGACCTGGCTTCAGTTCAAGTGCTCACTGAAGTTTGTCCGGGGATTGTGGGTAAAAATGCCAAATTTGAGCAGAACACTCAACAGCTGATTAAACAATACTTATCCGATTATTCTGATAAATCGATGACTTATGACAAGATCCAGCAGGACAAGGAATATCAGTCAGCACTTCAAGAAGCACGCCAGGAAGCCAAGCAAACCGCTAAAGATGAACATCAGGCAGTGTGTAATGACCTGATCACTCAACAAATCTAATTCAGACTTTCTGACAGGATGATGCAGCGCCATCATCCTGTTTATATAACGATTTTCTCCATTATTTTACTGCTTCCTTACATTTTTAATCTTTTCATTCCTTCAAAATTAGTTAATCTAAACCCATCTTAATTTCTAATTTGAGCTTTTGATTTTCAATGAAAAATTTATTCATTAAAGCCTTTGGCATTTTTACTCTTTCAACTTTCAGCATTTTGACTACACAAAGTTTTGCAGCCGATACCAATATTGAAGTCACTCCAATTCAAGAAGTGACTCAGCATGAGCTTGCGGCCATTTATGTACTTTCAGAAATTTGCCCAGGTATGGTGAAAGACCAGAATAAATTTAAAGCGGGTTATAGTCAGCTGGTCAGTGAATATATGCCTGGTCAAAAGAACCCGGTAGAAGCCTTGAATCAGCTTAGCAAAAACACAAAATTCCAGCCGATCCTGAAAGAAGCACAACAGGATGCGCAGAAAGCAGGTCAGCAGAAAAATCAAGCGATTTGTACAGAACTCACCACTTATAGCAAATCCTGATTTTTTTCTGCCGCCATGCTTACAATACTTTTGAAATAAGCCACTGCAAACCGTAGAAGTCCGCCTAGCTTTGTCCTAAAATGCTAGGCTCTTCGTGCTTACATCAAGATATTGGAACCTACTAGAAATGACCCAAAAAACTGCTCTTGCTGCATTATTATTAATTCCTAGTTTTAGCTTTGCAGCAACTGTCCTATCTGCACCACCAGAATTGAATAATAAATCTTATGTGCTAATGGACTACGAAACAGGGCAAATTCTCGCATCTAAAAATGAAAATGAAAAACTAGCCCCTGCTTCAATGACTAAAATGATGACCAGCTACATCATTGAACAGAAGTTATTAAGCGGTGAACTGACTGAAGATGAACAGGTTCGTATGAACGAATCGGCATGGTGTCGCGGCAGTAGCTCTGAATCATGTATGTATGTTCCGCTAAACGGCACGGCGACAGCACTTGAGATGCTGCGCGGTATCATCATCCAGTCAGGTAACGATGCTTCCAAAGCAATGGCAGAACATATTGCAGGTAACGAGGGTACCTTCGCACATATGATGAACCAGGAAGCAAAACGTATCGGCATGAGCAATACCAGCTTTGTAAACTCAACCGGTATGCCTGCGGAAGGTCACTATTCGACTGCCAAAGATATGGCCATGCTGGCACAGCACATCATTAAAGACAGTTCAAAGTACTACCCGATTTATTCTGAAAAAGAATTTACTTTTAACGGAATCAAGCAAGGCAACCGTAATGCCCTGCTGTATACAGATCCAAGTGTGGATGGTTTGAAAACAGGTCATACCAATGAAGCGGGTTACTGCTTAACGACTTCTGCGAAACGTGGTCCAATGCGTTTGATCTCTGTGATCTTCGGTGCGCCATCTATGCAGGATCGTGCAACACATACACGTGAACTTTTGGCATGGGGCTTTGCAAACTATGAAACTAAAAATGTTCAGGCCGGCAGACAAGTCTTAGCCAAGTCTAAAGTGTGGTTTGGTAAGGAAAATGAAGTTCAAATCGGCCTTGCTGAAAACTTCAATGTGACCATGCCAAAAGGCAAAGCGAATGAGATTAAAACGCAAATCGTAGTTCAACCTAAATTGACTGCACCTTTAAAACAAGGTCAAGTGGTAGGTAAATACGTTGCTTCTCTTGACGGTAAAGTGATTGCTGAAAAACCGCTTGTTGCACTAAAAGCTGTAGAAGAAGCTGGTTTCTTTGCGCGTATGCTGGATCATATCAAACAGTTCTTCAGTAACTTATTCTAAGTTTAAACAGACTGTTTTAGCCTTAGACTAAGACCAAAGCACTCATTCAGATGGGTGCTTTTTATTTTATACTTTGCACATGACGCTTAAACTTTTAATGAACAGATCACTATGAGTCAAAACATACGTTCTTATTTAGATATGATTCCCCAGATTGATGAATCTTGTTATATCGATCCTATGGGGATTGTGGTTGGCGATGTGGTTTTGGCTGAGAATGTCTCGGTTTGGCCTTTTGCCGTAATTCGTGGTGATGTCAATCATATCCGGATTGGCAAGAATTCCAATGTGCAGGATCATGCCATGTTGCATGTCAGTCATAAGAAAGCCGATAAGCCAGAAGGTTCGCCACTGATCATTGGTGAAGATGTCACGATTGGTCATCATGTAAAATTACATGGCTGCACCATTGGCAATCGCGTTTTGGTCGGTATTGGCACGATTATTTTAGATGATGTGATTGTTGAAGATGATGTGATGATTGGTGCGGGTTCACTTGTTCCACCAAATAAAGTTTTGGAAAGTGGTTACTTGTATATAGGAAGTCCTGTGAAAAAAGTGCGTCCACTCACCGACAAAGAAAAAGCTTTTTTGCCGTATTCAGCACAGAATTATGTGAAGGTTTCAGACAACTATAAATAAACTTTAGACAATTTCATTTGTCGAAAGCTTAAATCTTCTGTATGTTCATTTAAAAAATAATTCAAAAAATAAAAATCATGAAACATACAGAAGATCATCATTGCCCGGATCGCAATGGACTATTAAATCAGACCAGAATTAATATTCGACAGTATGGCGTACAAATCATTTCGATCACTCATACCGACTATTCCCCGCCTTTTAGCTATAGCATTGGTTTGTATGAAAGATTCCGGCATCCAGAAATTATCTGTTTTGGACTCACTGCTAAACTTAGTCAGACTATTCTGAATCATGTGACTGAGGTCGTTCAAAAAGGTCAACGCATCCAGCTCAGTAACACGTATCCGAATGTATTTTTTAAAGAAAGCCGCTGTAAGTTTCTAAAAGTTGATCGCAGAAATATCGGTGACTATTTTGGGATTGCGCAAAGCTATTACCAAGATGAAGCGTTTCCAGCCTTACAATTAGTCTGGACAGATCGGAATGATAAATTTCCTTGGGAAGATGGCTTCGAGGAAGTTTTTGAATTTGATCAGCCCCTGCTGGATCGCAATGCCGAGTTTAAATTCCGCGAACCACGAAATTTAGGCATTTATACGACTAGGCAATGGCTGGAACTGGAGCAGCCAATTGTTACCGTATTGCATGAACGCAATGGTGACTGGCAATTTTTGACAGCAGAACCCTTGGCTGAGGAGGATTATATACTGGTTGGATTAGAGCACATCCTCCAACGCGATCCAACCTTAAATGAAGTATTCGACCTGCAATATGGACAGGCAGCTGACCGGAAATTTATCGGGGATGAATGGGTGTTTACAGCACTAGAGGATAATGATCAACTCGCTGGTTAAAGTAGTGAGTTTAAGATGATATTCAACTCTCTTTAAACACCTAATATTTCATTTAAAAAAATTAAATACTAGACGTTTTATAGCAATATCATTTTATGAATATCAAAATGGCTACTTCATTTCGAGTAGTCATTTTTTAAATTACGGAACAATCAGATAATCGTTCTTAAAGCTGTTTGCTTCAAAATCCCCTTCGATCAAATGTATAAATTTCTGATCAATCTGGTTTAACTCTAAACAGTCATCGACATCAATCACTGCATCGGTATGTGGTTTATACCAGCCTTTTTCAATTGCTACTTTACCTTGGGCTTTAGCTTCTATCTTGTTTTTGGCAGCCACAACCAGATATTTATGGACTTCCCCAAACTGGTCTGGAATATAAGCACCCAGATTAATCAAAAACAGTTTTAAACCGCTATTTACAGGCAAATCACTAATCTGGACCTGATAATTCACTCCTTGGTAACTCACTCCATTGATTTTCATCCAGCCATCGACATGCAGGCCTTTTTGCAAGCCAAACCATTGTTGTTTTAAATAAGGATACGCGGATTCAATATCTGAACTGATGACCGGAATTACATCATGTACTTCTACATTGGCTTTTTCATGTTTACCGCCCAGTAAGGTGATGTAGAAGTGCAGTTCAGACATAGGAGATTCCTTTAAATAGTAGAATAATAAAGTAAAGATCCATAGTTTAAATTAATTCGATTTCATTAGTTAAGAAGTATTCTCTACCTCGATTTACGAATAAATAATATTTTCCCTTGTTTTATGAAGGGTTAGGTAAATATTTTTAAGAGATATCAATAAAGTTCTATTTCGTATAACAGCGATTATATTAAATGGATTCACTTTTGATGTTATACAATTACCTAGATTTGAAAATAAGTACTATACATGTTGTAGTATTAGTTTAGATCCAAACATAGTGTACTAGCTCAAACCTGATTTGACAGTTACCGATTTTTTATTGTGCCTGTCAGGTTAAATTTGAGCTAAATTTTTCTCAGCCCAAATCCGTTTTCCATCAAGTAAAGTTTCAAGTGGTGTACGACCACAGCACATTTTTCCTTGATGAGTCCGTTCAGTATTATAGAATTTCAGCCAATCGTCTAGATCAACTTGTAATTCTTCCAATGAGCTATAAAGCTTCTTCCTAAACGTAATTTGATAGAACTCCTGCAAAATCGTCTTATGGAAACGCTCACATATACCATTTGTTTGCGGGGAAGCTGCTTTTGTCTTCGTGTGATCAATATCATTAACTGCCAGATACAACTCATCGTCATGTTGTTCTACCTTAGCGCAATACTCAGTACCTCTGTCTGTGAGGATGCGAAGCATTGGTCAGTCCTGAGATTGATAGAATGGCAACACACGATCATTGAGTAAATCAGCCGCTGTAATCGGTGTTTTTGTTGTATAGAGCTTGCAATGAACGACCTTGCTATAAGTGTCGATGAATGTTTGTTGGTAGATTCGTCCAACACCTTTGAGATTCCCGACATAAAAGGTGTCTTGCGCACCTAAATAGCCTGGATGAGCTGTTTCGATTTCACCACAAGCAACGTCATCCTCATGCTTACGTTCAAGTGCCGCAATCTGCTGATCATTTAATTCAATACCATCCTGTGCCACTTTAGCCTCAAGTGCTTTTAAACGCTTCTTAAAGTTTTCTAAATCATGACGAAGCCATATAGAGCGAACCCCACTCCCTGAAACAAATACACCCTTCTTGCGTAATTCATTACTAGTACGGTGCTGACCATATGCGGGATATTGAATTGCGAAATCAATAACAGCCTGTTCAGTAGCATCATCTACACGGTTTTTTAAATTTGGTACTCGACGGGATTTATTGATCAGTGCGTCAATATCACCAGACTTCACTAACTCTTGATAGCGGTAAAATGTATCTCTTGAAACACCCATCACTTTGCATGCTCTGGATACATTCTGAAGCTCTTCAGCTAAATTGAGCAGACCTACTTTGTGTTTAATGATTTGATTGTTAGTATGCAACATAAGAAAGTTACCTTTGTTTGATTAAGATTTCGACACCTTTATCAAAACGGGTAACTTTCTATTTTTCAAGAAGAATGTACGATCAAGTCTGAACTAATACAAATTATTGTTGAAGACGAAACTAAAATTGCTGAATTTTTAGCAAAGGGCTTAAATGAATCTGGTTATTTACCCAGTATTGCTCATGATGGCTTAACAGCACTTACATCCTTACAAGAAAAAAATTATGATTTAGTCATTTTGGATGTCATGTTGCCTGAAATTGACGGTTGGCAAGTATTAAAGACCTTAAGAACTTTCTCGCAGATCCCTGTACTCATGCTGACTGCAAGAGATCATGTTTTAGATCGAGTTAAAGGCTTAGAGTTAGGGGCAGATGATTACTTAATAAAACCCTTCTCCTATATTGAACTGTTAGCACGAGTCAAAAGCTTATTGAGACGTAGCGTAAAAACAGAATCTGAATACTATCAAGTGGCAGATTTGATTTTATATCGACTGGCACATACAGTTTATCGAAACCAACAAAAAATTGAGTTAAGCGCTAAAGAGTTTTCGCTCTTGCAATTCTTAATGCAGCATCAAGGGGAGTTGTTAACCCGATCGCAAATTGCATCTGAAGTATGGAACATTAATTTTGATACGGACACCAATGTGGTCGATGTGGCTATTCGTCGATTACGCGCCAAAATTGACGACCATTTTCAGCCTAAATTAATTCATACTGTTCGAGGTATGGGTTATCGCTTAAGTGTCAATCCATGAAAAGTCAGCTACAACACTTGAGTTTAACCACACGCTTAAGTATTTCCTTTAGTATTATTTGTTGTGCTGTATTTTTGGGTATTGGTTTACTGTCATATCACAACATGCAACAGTTGTTAGCGAAGCAACGTGATCAGAATTTAACGGCACGTGTGGAGCGTATTGAAATTTTTCTTAAAGATAAAGAAAGTTTTCAAATCCTAGTTCAGTACCCTCGTCTGTATGAAAATATGCTAGGAAAAGAATATAATCTTTTAATCTTAAAAAACCAACAACAGACCTTAATTGAGATTAATCCGCTTAACGTCCATATTCCTACTATGGCGGAATCAAAAGAAATTACCTTTTTAGATAATCAAGATGAGTTCGCTACGACTCGTTTAGCCTATAAAACGGTTGTTTTTAATCATCAACATTATCAACTCATTGCTGGTACACAATTCGATGAAGCCCAAGCGACTTTAGATCAATATTTATGGAAATTGATTCTCTATAGCCTACTGGGCATTATTATCGCCAGCTTGCTTGGACGCTGGGTCGGCTTATATTTATTGCAATCTTTAAATCATTTGATTGAGCAAACCCGTCAAATTCAGGGTACTCGACCACATCAACGAATCGAAGCTCAAAGTACCACAGTTGAAGTTGAGCACCTCCGTTCAGCAATGAATGCCATGTTAGAAAAAATTCAACTGAACTATGAACAATTGGCACGATTTTCTGAAGATATTGCACATGAACTGAGAACCCCCTTAAATAATTTAATGGGTCAGACACAGATCATGCTCATGCAATCTCGCTCACAACAAGAATTGGAACAGCTTTTATATTCTCATCTTGAAGAATATGAGCGCCTTAGTAAAATGATCGATAATATGCTGTTCATCGCGCGTTCTGAACACATTGATTATATTATCGACAAAAAAATCATTAATTTATCTACACTGATTTTAGAACTGGTGAATTACTTTGAATTCTTGGCTGAAGATAAAAAAATGACCTTTGGTCTAGAATTAGAACAATAAATTCAAATATATGGGAATTCAGATTTACTTAAAAGAGCGCTATCCAATCTGATCATCAATGCCATTGATTATGGTCTTGAAGGTCAAGACATCGTTATTTCAACAAAGTTAATAGACAATGTTTGTCATATTGAAGTATTAACCAAAAATATTTTTATAAATGAGCATCATTTGAAACATTTATTTGAACGTTTTTATCAAATTGATAGTAGTCGACATTCCAAAGCAAAAACGGGCGGTTTGGGGCTATCAATCGTGAAATCTATTATGATGTTACATGATGGGGAAGCATATGCGTATAACACCCAGTAAGGTATTGTATTTGGTTTAAGCTTAGATCTTAATGCTGTTTAAAGCTTATGCTTAATATTTCTCAATTAACATGATACACGCTATAAGAAATTCTTTTTTATAAATTTTTTGTTATACACATAAAAGCTTAATGCTGTTGAATTGAGCTTTTTTAGTGATTTTCAGTATTTCACGCTTAAACTAAAGGCAATATTTCATAAAATTGCTTATTTCTTTAAGACTAATAATTTTTTAGTAGCTAAAGAAATCCCCTCTCAACATAGCCACACACCACAAAATTTTATACAATAGTGCATCATTTTCCATGGTGCTATTTCTATGACTGCTTGGACTGCTCACGTCACTGTCGCAACCGTTGTCGAAAAAGACGGAAAATTCCTTTTTGTAGAAGAATATACAGAAGGTGTGACACACACAGTATTTAATCAGCCAGCAGGTCATGTAGAATGCGGTGAAACCATTGTCGAGGCCGCAATTCGTGAAACCATGGAAGAAACCGGACATACGGTTGAAGTGACCCATCTTTTAGGCATGTATACCTATACCCCGCCGATGTTTCCAGACCGTACTTATTTTCGCTTCTGTTTTTTAGCCAAATCGGTTGATTATGACCCACATGCAACTTTAGATACGGACATTGTCGGTGCAGTCTGGATGACTTTAGATGAACTGC
>NZ_DEZM01000228.1:26842-32620 GCF_002364825.1 Acinetobacter sp. UBA3132
TCTCCCTTAATTTCAAATTTGGATGCCTAATCCTATGCAACAACGTGTCATCGTCGGAATGTCTGGTGGTGTAGATTCATCTGTGTCTGCAGCACTTCTACTTCAACAAGGTTATCAGGTTGAAGGTCTTTTCATGAAAAACTGGGAAGAAGATGACGGCACAGAATACTGCACGGCAATGGATGACCTTGCCGATGCTCAGGCCGTTTGTGACAAGATCGGAATTAAACTGCATACTGCCAACTTTGCGATGGAATATTGGGATCGCGTATTCGAGCATTTCCTGGCTGAATATGCGGCCGGCCGTACCCCAAACCCGGATATCTTATGTAATAAAGAAATTAAATTCCGTGCCTTCCTGGATCATGCGATCAACCTGGGTGCCGACTTTATTGCAACTGGTCACTATTGTCGTCGTGGTGAAACCATGACCAATTCTAAAGGTGATCAATATGCACCTTTATTGCGTGGCGTAGACAACAATAAAGACCAGACTTACTTCCTGCATGCCGTTCATGGTCGTGAAATTAACAAGACTTTGTTCCCAGTGGGTGAAATTGAAAAGCCGCAAGTGCGTAAAATTGCAGAAGAATTAGGTCTTGCTACAGCGAAGAAGAAAGACTCGACGGGCATCTGTTTTATTGGTGAACGCCGCTTTAATGACTTCTTGAAGCAATATTTGCCGGCACAACCCGGAAAAATCGTGCTAGAAGACGGTAAAGAGGTTGGTGAACATCACGGCTTAATGTACTATACGCTCGGTCAACGCGGCGGGATCGGCATTGGCGGTATGAAAGGCGCTGAAGAAGGTGCCTGGTTTGTACTGCACAAAGATATCGAGGGTAACCGTCTCGTGGTTGGTCAGGGCCATGAACATCCACTAATGCAAAGCACCATGCTTTGGAGTGAAGCGATTGACTGGGTAGCTGGTGAGCAGGAGATCTCTGAATCAGGTTTCCGCTGTACAGCAAAAACCCGCTATCGTCAGCCTGATCAAGCGTGTACCATTTATAAGGATCCAGAAACACCCCAAGGTGTTCGGGTAGAATTTGATCAGCCACAACGAGCTGTGACCTCAGGTCAAAGCGTGGTGTTCTACTCAGGTGAAGTATGTTTGGGTGGCGGTGTGATTCATCATACCAATGCACCTAAACCTGATTTTATATAAGGATGAGGTCGGCATGACGAAATTACCTTTTCAACAGGCCACAGCGTTGAATGTTCGTCAAAACCGTGCTTTGGCGTTAGCGGGTGTGTTTCAGGCCACCCAGCTGACCCATATGACTGCTTTAACCGGTCAGCAAAGCATTGGGGAAAGTGGTAATTTCTATTTTGAACAGCTGATTAAAGCCAGTTTAAATATCCGACCAAGCGGCTCGCTCAATGTCCAGACCCTGGATTTGTTTAATCAGCTGGCTGATATTTCTCTCGGATTAAAGACCTTAGAAAGTTCCATTACTCAACCCTTCGATACCAGCCCAAAATCCAGAATTCCAAAACTTTCCAGCACCAAACTTCCTATGAGCTATGCGATGGCACTTCTTCAGTTAGAAAAGAAGGTCTACAGCAATCCTAAATTTGTTGAAATTATTGAACAATCCCAGCAAAAAATTCTAAGACAGCTCTCCTTTTTCGATAATAACTATATGCACCCCAGCATCATTGCCAATCTCGCACAAACCTATGTGGATACTGCCGGACAGATTAATCCGCGCATTATGGTGCGTGGCAATGCTGAAGCCTTTAAAGATGCCGGTCACACCAACCGTATTCGTGCTTCATTGTTTACTGGCCTGCAGATGGCGCACCTATGGCATCAACTCGGCGGCAGTTCCTGGGGTATGGTTTTTGGCAAGCGCAAGCTGCTACAGGATATCCAAAATCTCGCGCGCTTACAGTTTCAGGCAGTTTAACTGATGCTGTACGCGTATCTCGTTTTTCGTTTAATTCCAAAATTTAGGGAATCGATATGAACGCTTTAACTGCACTTTCTCCATTAGATGGACGCTACGCTAGCAAATGTGATGCGCTGCGCCCTTTTCTTTCTGAGTTTGGTCTGATCCATGCTCGTGTGACTGTTGAAGTGCGTTGGTTACAAGCGCTTGCCAACCGTCCTGAAATCACTGAAGTGCCAGCTTTCTCATCTGAAACCAATGCAGCACTTGATGCGATCGTTGCAAATTTCTCTGAAGAAGATGCAAACCGCATTAAAGAGATTGAGCGTACGACTAACCATGACGTAAAAGCGGTTGAGTATTTCCTGAAAGAAAAAATTGCAGGCATTGAAGAACTGAAAAATGCAGGCGAATTCATTCACTTTGCATGTACTTCTGAAGACATCAATAACCTGTCTCATGCATTAATGCTGAAAAGCGGTCGTGATGTACTGGTTGAGTCTATGCAACAAATCATTGATTCAATTGTTGCATTAGCTGAAAAACATGCTGACCAACCAATGTTGTCTCGTACACATGGTCAAACAGCGAGCCCAACCACTTTGGGTAAAGAAATGGCGAACGTGGCTTACCGTCTTGCCCGTCAAATCAAACAGTTCAAACAAGTTGAGCTACTGGGCAAAATTAATGGTGCAGTGGGTAACTACAATGCGCATCTTTCAGCTTACCCAGACATCAACTGGCCTGCGCATTCACAAGCATTTGTTGAATCTTTAGGTTTGACTTTTAATCCGTACACCACTCAGATCGAGCCACATGACTACATGGCGGAACTGTTTGATGCGCTTCGTCGTTTCAATACCATCTTGATCGATTTTAACCGTGACGTTTGGGGTTATATCTCGCTCGGTTTCTTCAAGCAAAAACTAAAAGAAGGCGAAGTGGGTTCTTCAACTATGCCGCATAAAGTTAACCCGATTGATTTTGAAAACTCAGAAGGTAACTTAGGTATTGCCAATGCAGTTCTTGCGCATCTAGGTGAAAAACTGCCTATTTCTCGCTGGCAGCGTGACCTGACTGACTCAACTGTTCTTCGTAACATGGGTGTAGGTTTTGCGCAAAGCTTGATCGCGTTTGAAGCTTGCTTAAAAGGCGTGGGTAAACTTGAACTGAATGCTGCACGTATTGATGAAGACTTAGACAATGCTCAAGAAGTCTTGGCTGAACCAATTCAAACGGTTATGCGTCGTTATAACGTTGAAAAACCATACGAAAAATTAAAAGCATTGACTCGTGGTCAGGCAATGACTCGTGACATGATGGTTGATTTCGTAAACGGTAACGAATTAGAAGCTGTTCCTGCAGCAGATCGTGCTCGTTTGGCTGAAATGACACCTGCAACCTATACAGGTAATGCATCTGAACAAGCAAAACAAATTAAAGACTTAATCGCTAAAATCTAATTTAGACAATTAAGACCAAAAGCGAAGCTCCGGCTTCGCTTTTTTTATTTATAATCATGTCTAACTTTAAGAAAAATGATATAGAAATAGATGATGGATCATCGATTAAGCAGCAAACATTTTGTTAGTTTAGGGATTTTGGCAATTGCGATTATCTTTGCCAGTATTCATCCTTTAGAAATGGAATCTTATCTGCTCCATCAAACAGGTACGGTTTTTATGATCGTTATGTTGATCTTGTGCCTGTATAAAATCGGATTGAGCTTTTTCAGTTTCAACCTTTATCTGGCTTTTCTGCTGATTCATGTGGTTGCTGCACATTATCTGTATTCTTATGTACCTTATAATGAATGGACTCAGATACTCTTTGGCTTTGACCTGAATACTGCCATGGGCTGGTCACGCAACATGTTTGACCGTTTTGTGCACCTAGCTTTTGGCCTTCTACTTTACCCAGTATTTTACCGGCTATTTCAGGTCTGGCTGCCGCAGCAAAAACCATTCACAGTTTTTTTGTTAGTCATTTAATTTGTCATGGCAACCAGTCTGATTTATGAATGGATCGAATGGCTGATTGCGATTGGCTTATCCCCTGACCAGGCAGAAAGTTATAATGGTCAGCAAGGCGACATGTGGGATGCACATAAAGATATGTTTTTAGCAACAGTTGGGTCGATGTTTACGGGTGCACTGATGCTGATTTCACAAAATAAAAAAAGCTCATTAAAATGAGCTTTTTAGATCATCATGAATTAAAGTTTTGAATCATGGATTTAATTACCTTCATGTTTTTCAATTATGGAAGTGGGCAATATCGCTTCCAATCATCTTTCATTTTTTGCAATTCACTCCCCGTCAATATCTCGCTGTAATAAATGAAATAGATTGCATCAGGATATTGAATTTCATGGCGGAACATCATGCCACGCAGTGACACAGATAACTCCTCAGGAAAATCCTCTAAATTCAATTCTTCAAACTCGTAATTAAAATAACAGTTTTGCGTTGCAAGATATGCTTCAGCGACAGCCATGTTTCTGCTCTAACAGTAAAATATGCTTTATTTTATCTGATTAGCTTCAGTGATGGTCGGCATTTCAGTGGGGTCAATCCATTTAACAAACTTAGATTTTGACAAGTGTGGGTATTTAAACTTATCTAAATACTCAAAACAGACCCTTTGCCCTTTCGGCATTTTCTCAGAATCCTTATCGAAATATAAATAACGACTATACTTGGCACCATTGAAGCGAATGATTAGGCTTTCATGCTGAGTTCCACCTCGAGTTTTATATACCTGATAAGACTGCACCACACCACATTCTTTCGATGGAGTAACGGGTGGATTATTTGGCTTTAAAACACCATATAACAGAAAAATACATGCACCAGGTAGAAAGCTCAGCCAAAACAGAATCTTCTTCGAATCATTATTTATGAGTTTGGCTTCAGCATAGAGCATACATAACATCGGAATAAACACGATGCTAAAGAATCCCAATAATAAAATAAACGTGAGCATATGAGCCTAGACTCAATCAAAGTACTTCACTTATATCATAATGATTTGATTTCAAAAATGAAAAAGCCCACCGAAGTGAGCTTTCCATATCATTTTCAGAGCAATAAATTAAAGTTTCGGATCACGCATCTGAACCAGATTCGAATTGGCTTTCGTCAGCGTGTCGACTACTTTGTTCATCACTGCAGGGATCAAAGAATCAGCAATTTGTGCTGCCTGCAAACCCAGTTTTTCACCTAAAGTTGGTTTCTTACGTGTGTTGATCGTATACACATCATGCTGAGGCAATAAACCCAACACATACTCATCCGATGTTTGCAGCTTATCCACCAGATTTAGATCCAGCGCATCCTGGCCATACCAGTGCTCACCTGTTGCCACTTTTTCAACATTGAGTTGCGGACGATACTTTTCTACAAAGTGCTTAAATAGCGCATGCGTTTGCTGAATTTCTTCTTCAAACTTGGCTTTACCTTCTTCAGTATTTTCCCCGAACATGGTTACGGTACGTTTGTACTCACCTGCCGTAAACAGTTCAAAGTCAATCTTGTTGTCTTTCAACAGACGGTTAAAGTTCGGCACTTGAGCAACTACACCAATTGAACCCACAATCGCAAACGGGGCAGAAATAACTTCGCTGGCAATACATGCCATCATATAACCACCGCTAGCAGCGACTTTATCGACGCAAATCGTCAAATGGAATCCTGCTTCACGTAATCGCACCAGTTGGGCAGCTGCCAGACCATAGCCGTGCACCATACCACCTGGACTTTCCAAGCGTACGATTACACGGTCGCGTCCAGCTTTTGCCGTTGCCAGAACCAGGGTAATTTCTTCACGTAGCTGTTCAACTGCAGAAGCAGCAGTATCTCCTTTAAAATCGAGCACGTAGATT
>NZ_DEZM01000196.1:0-8125 GCF_002364825.1 Acinetobacter sp. UBA3132
GACAAGTTCGAGAACATGGGCGCTCAACTTGTTCGCGAAGTATCTTCAAAAACCAATGACATTGCTGGTGACGGTACAACAACTGCGACTGTTCTTGCTCAAGCAATCTTAAATGAAGGTATCAAGTCAGTAACTGCGGGTATGAACCCAATGGATCTGAAACGTGGTATCGATATCGCAGTGAAAACTTTAGTTGCTGAAATCAAGGCGACTGCTCAGCCTGCTTCTGATTCTAAAGCAATTGAGCAAGTAGGTTCGATCTCTGCTAACTCTGACACTACTGTTGGTAAACTGATTGCGCAAGCAATGGAAAAAGTAGGTAAAGAGGGTGTGATCACTGTTGAAGAGGGTTCAGGCTTCGAAGATGCACTTGACGTTGTAGAGGGTATGCAGTTTGACCGTGGTTATATCTCTCCATACTTCGCAAACAAACAAGACACGCTAACTGCTGAACTTGAAAACCCATACATTCTATTGGTTGACAAGAAAATCAGTAACATCCGTGAATTGATCACTGTACTGGAAGCAGTTGCGAAAACTGGCAAACCACTTCTGATCATTGCTGAAGATGTTGAAGGCGAAGCGCTTGCAACTCTGGTTGTCAACAACATGCGCGGTATCATTAAAGTATGTGCTGTTAAAGCACCTGGCTTCGGTGACCGTCGTAAAGCAATGCTGCAAGACATCGCGATCCTGACTGGCGGTACTGTGATTTCTGAAGAAATCGGTATGCAGTTAGACCAAACGACTCTTGAACACTTGGGTACTGCGCACAAAGTAACAGTTTCTAAAGAAAACACAGTGATTGTGGATGGTGCTGGTAATGCAGCTCAGATCTCTGACCGTGTTCAACAGATCCGTGCGCAAATCGAAGAATCTACTTCTGAATACGACAAAGAAAAACTTCAAGAACGCGTAGCTAAATTGGCTGGCGGTGTTGCTGTTATCAAAATCGGTGCTGCAACTGAAGTTGAAATGAAAGAGAAGAAAGACCGTGTAGACGATGCACTTCACGCAACTCGCGCAGCGGTTGAAGAAGGTGTTGTTGCGGGTGGTGGTGTTGCACTGGTACGTGCTGCAGCTGCACTTGACGGTGTGAAGGGTGCAAATGATGACCAGAACGTAGGTATCAGCATTCTTCGTCGTGCAATTGAAGCGCCACTTCGTCAAATCGTATCTAATGCTGGTGATGAGCCTTCAGTTGTGATCAATGCAGTGAAAAATGGCCAAGGTAACTTTGGTTACAACGCTGCAACTGGCGAATACGGCGATATGCTTGAAATGGGTATTCTAGATCCAGCAAAAGTAACACGTTCTGCGCTTGAGCATGCTGCTTCTGTTGCTGCATTAATGTTGACAACTGAATGTATGATCACTGATATCCCAGAAGACAAACCTGCTATGCCTGATATGGGCGGCATGGGTGGTATGGGCGGCATGATGTAATTCATCAACCGGTCATTGATCTAAAAAATCCCCGCATTTGCGGGGATTTTTTTCATTCAGGTTAGCTGAAAAATATTAATGTTTGATTAATCTGTAATTCAGATTACTGTTAATTTTCTCGCCAGTTTGAATATCTCGAGCTTCTAAGAAATTTTCACCGACAAAGAATTTACGATTTTCACCTTTTTCATCCAGCGTAATAATTGAAGTCATTTTAGGGTCAAAGCTAAAACTTCCTTTGGTTTTGGTTTCTGTGCTTTTGGTATCGGAAACATACTCTTCTTTCAACTCATAGGTTTTGTCAGGATGAAGTTCCAGCTCAACTTTAATGGCTTCACAATCCGCACATGGGAAAGTTCCTTCGTATTCGCCCGCCCAATCAAGAGAAGTTTCTGCAGTATCGCCTGCAGGTAAGCTGCGTGATGTCGCTGGCGTATTCATCTGAGCAGAATTTTCTGAATCCATATTTTCATTGCTAGAGGGTTCTTGGGTTTTAGAACAGGCACTTAAACCTAGCGTGATTGTGGTCATTGCGACGATAAGGAAAGACTTTTTCATTTCTATGCCCGTTTTGCATTTGCTAATATTCAACATAAAAATTTAAAAATCATAAGGGTAGTACAACTTTGTAAATGATGTATTGATTAAGTGAAATTCACTCTGCACGTGTGATGAGGTAAAGGAATTGCTAAAATAATAAAAAATAAAATCACTATCATCTCAAATAAATAGTGCTTTCACAGGTTTAAAAAAATAATAATGAGGGCAATGATGGATTTGAATAAAGAAAATAACATTATTGCGCATATCTATGATGCAGCACTGGATCCTCAGTTGTGGAATCAGGTTATGCATGAGTTAGTGGAATACACACAAAGTAAGACAGCCATCTTTACTGCGATGGATCAGCTCAACCCAGCTTACAACTTTGTCCATACCTATAATATTCCTTATGAAGGTCTAGCAGCTTATCGGGATGAACGTATTCAAGTCATTGATATGCAGCTGCACCTGCCGCTATGGAATGAGATTGCAGTGGGAGAGGCTTTACAGATCAATTGTCAGCATTATCCCTCCATGAAAGGTTCGGAAGAGCATATCTTTTATGAAAAATGTTTAAAGCCTACCGGTATTTTACATCTTGCAGGTGTATTGCTGGATCGCGGTGATTTTAGTTGGGCAGTACTGGGAATTCACCGGGCACCTGAGGCCATCCCTTATGGTAAAGAGCAACTGGATTTTCTGGAGCGTATCAGTATTCATTTAAGGCGAGCGCTACAGATTTATCGTCAGTTCAGTTTAGTTATTCAGGATAAGTACAATGCTTATCAGGCCATGAATGCTCTAAAGGTCGGGATTGTATTATTACTTGAGAATTTCGAGATAAAGTTTGCCAATATTGAAGCAAAAAAAATGCTGAGGCAGAATCAGGAAATTGAAATAGATCAGTACAATCATCTGAAGCTTAATAGAGCCTATCATCTGCAATTAGAACAACTTATCAGAGGGTCTTTACAGCAGGGGAGTGGGGGAATAAGTAAAATCGGTGGAGTAATGGCTGTAGAGGATGCAACAGGTCATTGCATCATGCTGACGATCGTACCTTGGTCGAAACAGTCAATGACACCTATTGAAGAATCGAGACGATATCAAGTTGCAATATTTTTGACGGATCGAAATCAATATCACATCTTGTCACAAAGTTATTTAAGGCAGCATTATCAGCTGACATGTCGGGAGATCGCATTATGTGAATACCTGATCAATGGTTATAAACCTGAAGAGATTGCTGAACAGATGCAACTCAGTATTCAAACCATTAGAACTTATATGAAAAAGATTTATGAAAAGCTAGAAGTGAATAGCCAGATTGAGCTGATACATAAGTTAATGAACTGTACGTTACAGTTTCAGCATATTGCATAAAAAGCCAGGTTAGTTACCTGGCTTTTTAAAGTTATACCAAGAGATATTACGTTGTTGGCTGTGGCTCAGGAGCGGGTTCTGGATCACGCTGGAAATCAGCCCGAGTGAAAGTGACAGCGGGTTCACCTGTTGGGGTTAATGTCATGGTAGTTGCATTAACTGTATAGGTTCCAAGAACGAATGGAGAGTTTTGACCATCATATAGACCACAACTTTCATTTGTATCGAACAAGTTATCGGTGACTGTGAGGGTGTTGTTCGAAGTAGTGTATTGACCATATTCAATACCCTCTGGGCCACAATCCTCTCCTCCTGTAGTATCAATCAGGAAGTAGTAGCCGTCGTTCAAGAATACCAGTACATGAGTATCATCCAGCTCCCACGTACCTACGAGGCCATTGGTTGAATTTTCTACTCGTGTAAGGGTAGAGGTATCATCTTCATCTAAACCAGTTTCAGTAAGAACTAAGTTTGTACCGTCAAAAGTTAGGGTATAACCTTCGTCACCTTCTGAATCTGAAAGCCCCCATGATCCATTGGTGTCACCATTTTCATCAATCACAGGTGTGATAACACCACCTTTCCAGTTCCACTGAAGATTCCCAAGTTCATAACCTGGTTCTCCATCATCATCTGCATTATCAGCTTCGCCCAGTTTGTAACTACCATCGGTATAAACCACTAGAATGACTTTGTCCGATTTATCTGCAGAGCCTAATTGCCATGTGCCAGCAATATCTTTATAGAAAGCTTCTTGAATATTAGCTGCAGCTTCATCAGGAGTAACTGGAGTTACGTCGCTAAGCTGTAATTGGTCTTGAATAAGGGTTGTTATACTGTTATCAGAATCCTCTAGTGCTGTCTCGAATGTAGTTGCAGAGGTGAAAGCTGTGTTAATTCGATTAATGACATCTTGAGTAATTTGAATACCATTATCATGAGCATTGTAATCTGCGGGAGCACCTGTTGGCGGTGTAATATAATCTGCATCAATCGATTGCAGGAAGATTGTTAATGCTTCTTCTAATTCTTCATCTTCATTTCCAGGTATGTCCGGATCATTCTCATAAAGATCTGTCGGAGTAATCCGTGCTTGAGCTGGAACTCCATCCTGTTCACCTAGCTGAAGGTTTCCGATAAAGAATCTAATTGTATCACCTGTATTATAATTAAATTTACCTTCCGCATTGGTAGAGCCTTTTACACCACTTGATGTTTCATAGCGGACGTTTTCAATTGGGCCATCAGTCAAGATACCTTGCTGTGTTCCAGGTGGGTTGTCACCATTTCCTGGTGAGTGATGGTCATCGTCATCATCATTACATGCGGTTAATGCAAGGGTGGAAAGCATTACTGCGAGTATAGTTTTTTTCATCATTGACCCCATGGGTGGTTTATAATTGTCCACCTGAGTCTAGGGAAGCCAATGATTAAGGAATATCCCAATATTGGGAGGTTGATTGTATAAAAAGTGCATCAAATAATGTATTTACAATCGATTACAAAGCGAATTAAACTCTAATATTGGTACACTATCACATAATTTTTTATTTATTTTGCGATTGAATTGTGTTTGAAAATTTAGCTGAAAAAGCACTTAAATTGATGGGCTGGGAAACAGACAATCACTGGCCTGAAAACCTGAGCCAATGTGTCATGATTGCTGCGCCGCATACCAGTAATTGGGATGCATTATATGCACGGCTAGCGCTGAAGGCATTAGGTGTCAATGTACGTCTTACCATTAAAGACAGCTACATGCAGTTCCCATTGGGTCCTTTTGTACGTGCGATGGAGGGAATCGGAATTGATCGCCGTCCCAAGCAGGCAGGTGAGCCGCGTCCAAGTATGGTTCAGGTGATGACAGACCTGTTTAAGCAGCATCCTGAACTGGTCATGTTGGTTACACCTGAAGGAACACGTGCCCGTCAGGAGCAATGGAAAACCGGTTTTTATTATGTTGCGGTAAATGCTGGCGTCCCGATTGCACTGGCTTATATGGATTATGAACAAAAGAAGGCGGGTGTAGGAAAAATCATTCATCCCACAGGGGATTTTGAGGAAGATATGGCTGAGATCATGGATTTCTATGCAGGCATCCAGGCCAAATTTCCTGAAGACTTTAGTGTAGATCAGCGATATTACAAAGCGAGTTAAAATGAAAAAACAGGAGAATACTCCTGTTTTTTTAGCATTAAGATTTTATTTCATATTGCCTTAAAGATCAGGATGATTCTTTGGCTGGAATGCCCCCCAGATTTTGACAGGCCGATTTGTATAGTTCATATTGCTGATTCACGATTTCAGAGAGCGAGATTTCAAAAGATTCCTCGCCATTTTTATACTGTTCTATATAAGCCTCTGCTTTGCTTTTTGAGCTATACAGAGAATGCTCATAATATTGAGTCACACTATTATGCTGCATTTGTGAAGGTTCAATACCCTTACAATGGAAGAGTTTTAAAATGTGTTCGGCTTTTTGGGCATCATGTGACATACAAGCTGTCAGTAGCAGAGTCAGGCTCAATACTGCTAAGGCTTTCATAGGGAGAAGTCAAACGGTTTTGAAAGGTCTCGATATTTTAAAAGGTATTTCGAGTTTCAAAACCGTTTTTTTTGAACAGTTGGTTAAAATATGAGGCATCGTACAATCGGATTCAGTATTGAACGATTCTATGATCATGTATTAAGGTTGATTAACCTTTGACTAAGCCTCCATCTACAATCAAATTTTGACCTGTGACAGCGCGTGAATAAGGAGACAGGAACATCAGGATTGCCGACGCGAATTCTTCAGGGGTAATAACACGGCGTAATGGCGTTGACTGAGCTATCAGATCAAATACAAAATCAGGTGTGGCTTTGCTGGCATCTGTGGTTTGTAATAGCCCGCCTGAAAGTATATTTACATTAATTCCATATTGACCGAGATCCTGTGCAGTAGTACGGGTAAATGCCAATAAAGCCGCTTTAGCAGTCGTATAGTCATGATAAGGCACCACCGGATTTTGGACCAGATTGGTACCGATATTCACAATCCGGCCAAAATGTGCACGCTTCATATCTTCTAGCGCCGCCTGAGTCGTATTGAGGCAGGCCTGAACAGCACCACTGAATTGATGCGACATCATCTCCCAAGTCAAATCTTCTACCTTGGGGCGATCATCACCATTAAATTCAAACTGTACCAGGGCATTGTTCACAACCGAATGAATGCCTTCACCAAAATGTGCTTTGCTTGCGGTAAACAGGGCTTTGACCTGATCTGCTTGAGTAACGTCTGCCTGATAGGTAAATACCTGATCGGGATACTGCTTCTGTAAAGCTTCAGCCTGCGTTTTACTACTAAGATAGTTCACCACTATACGTGCACCTTCTTCAATCAGAAGCTGGCTAATTGCCAGGCCAAGTCCACGTGCACCGCCAGTCACAAGTACAATTTGATCACGAATTTGCATAGCTCATTTCTACAGAAAAATCATTCAAGTTACCTTAGCAGTAAACTGGCTGAAAGCAAAGTAGGACAAGGCTTTGGCCTTTTTGGAACAGTTTAATGGATCAACTCTTTAAGCAGCAGGAAACATCCTGAACTGAAGAGTAGTCCAAGAACAATTTGCTTAAAGTGCAGTTCTGAAATGTGATGGAATAATCGTGTACCCAAAATAGCAGGAATACTGACTGCAAGAATCAGTAAAGCCATATAGGGCAAGTGACTCTGATTTAAATTGCCCTGATATAGATAGGCTGCCAAGGTAAACATCTGAATGGCGAAATTAAAATGACGTAAAATATAGCGCTGCTGATCTTTGGGGAGCTGTTTGAGCATTAACCAGGCAGAAGGTACGGAACCACAAAATCCCCCCAAGCCACCTAAAATGCCACCTACCAAACCGATACTGGCATCTGCAGCTTTGCCTGAATGTCGAATCAGTCGGATCTGAGGATTCAACAACATGAGTGGACACCAGATGACGAGGAACATACCCAGTAAGATACGGAAAGTATGTGCCTCAATGATATTCAGCAACCAGGTGCCGAGCGGGACGCCGATCAGTCCGGCAATTAAATACGGTAAATAAAGTGCTTTATACAAATGAACATGCTTTTGTTCATTCGATAATGAAATAACATGGCTCCAAATCGAAGCAAACACAAGGAGGGGGCAGCAACTTGAGGGCTGAGTACCCATACCCAAAATGACATGGCAATTAAAGCGAAGGCAAAACCGGTAAGACCTTGTACAAATCCTGCGATCATTGCACCTAAAATAAATAACAGCCAAGTCATTCTGATCAGTCAGTAAATAAAGCCAGCAGCATTCAAAAGATTGCTGAAAAAGCCAAGCTAATATTTAGCTGTATTTGTGCACAGCTTAGTCGAAGTTCAGATAAATAATTTATTTGAAGATAGTTGAATTGTTTTGATGGTGAATAAAAAGCAAACAAATCGGTACAGGAGAGCAACAATGGCTGCGTGCACTCTCCATGAAATCGCCTGATACTGGCAGAGTGCAGGAAGGAAGAGGTGATGAAAATGAAAAAAATGATATTACTGTCATCTGTGCTGGCAGTGGCTTTAACCGGTTGTATGGTCGATCCTTGGGATGATGATTATCGTGGCCATCGAGACCGTAATGGACATTATGACCGTAACCATGGTGACCGGGACTGGAAAGATAGAGATCATCGTGACTGGAAACGTGATCGGGAAGACCGTGACTGGCGTGATCGCCGTTAAGAGATCAGCTATTTAT
>NZ_DEZM01000196.1:8221-23667 GCF_002364825.1 Acinetobacter sp. UBA3132
TATTTATAACTTACATTTCACAAAAAAGGATTCCATACAGGAATCCTTTTTTAATACTTATTGTGCAAATATTCATTTACTTTTTCTGATATAAGCCTGCACGTACTGTCCCAGCCTTGGTATTTTTAATCAGTTGCCAAGAAGAGGGAAGCTGCAAAGTATCTAAATCCCGATCTGCTTCTACATAAATCAGGCCTTCAGGCTTGATTAGCGGATCAGCAAGTTCAGCCAGAGAAGTCCATAAGTCCAAGCTGTAAGGCGGGTCTAAAAAGACCAGATCAAATTGATCTTTCAAGGTTTGCAAAGCCTGCTGAGCCGTGGTTACTTTCAGTTGAGCACGTGCTTTGGTGACTTGAAGCAGCTCCAGATTCTGACTCAGAAATTGTGCCTGAGTACGATCCGGTTCAATCATCACTACACTGGTTGCACCGCGGGAAAGTGCTTCAAAAGACAAAGCACCAGAACCGGCACAGATATCCAGCACCTTGGCATTCTGTACATCCCACATCAGCCAGTTAAACAGGGTTTCACGGACACGGTCTGGGGTGGGGCGTAAACCGTCAATACTGGCAAAGGCTAGCTGACGGCGTTTCCAATCACCACCAATAATTCGTAGCTGATTTTTCATATATTAATCTCCTTCTACAGCTGGTGCAGAGTTTGCAGATGAGCTCGAACGAGATGTATTCGATGTTGCGTTTGAGGAAGTTTGTGGTGCATCCGTGCTGTTAGGTGTTGCTGCAGCATCAGGGCTAAGCATACTTGCACCACTTGGAAGCTCGCCAGGTTTAATACCGGCAGTCATCAGTCCCCCACTTAATTGATGATTGAGTGGGCGTACCGGATTCTTATCTTTATGCAGTAACCAGTAATCAAAAATAGGGCGGGCGAGTGCAGTGGCTGCACTACCGCCGCGGCCATTCTCCAGAATGACTGCAATGGCAATTTCAGGCTTTTCTGCAGGAGCAAAACCGACAAACAGACCATGGTCAAGCTGGCGATCAGTCAGCAGGGCTTCATTGTAGCGTTTACCCTGCGCAATACTTTTTACCTGTGCTGTGCCGGTTTTACCGGCAATACTATATTGCAGGCCGCCTTTAATACCGCGCCCCGTACCTGACTGAATCACATCAACCATGGCATCGCGCATTTTGAACCAGTCTTCTTCCTTACCATTAAAATCAATTTTGCCATGCGTGCCATTGTGAACTTTAAATGCTTTGGCGCCACGGCTTTCACGCAAGACATGCGGTATGACTTTATTGCCATGATTGGCAGTAATTGCTGTTGCCATCGCTAACTGCAATGGCGTTGCTGTAAAGGCACCCTGACCAATACTCACAGAAATCGTTTCACCACGTGACCATTTAGAGTTGCGGGTACGCATTTTCCATTCAGGACTTGGGTATAGACCAGAGCTTTCACTTGGCAGATCTACCCCCGTTTTTTCACCAAAACCAAATTGACGCATCCAGTCATTCATCTGTTCAATGCCCATACGATAGGACATGACATAGAAATAGGTATCGCAGGAAACCACCTGGGCTTTATGCAGATTTACAGTACCATGACCAGTTTTCTTGTGGTCGCGGAAACGGTGACTATCACCCGGCAAAGTGAAATAGCCGGGATCGGAAATCGCTGTATCCCAATCGACCAGGCCATAATGGAGGCCACCCAGGCCAAACATCGGTTTAATGGTCGAACCTGGAGGATAAGTTCCTTGCACCGCCCGGTTATACAGCGGCTGATCAAGATTATCACGCAAGTAAGAATAATCTTTGGTGCTGATCCCGGTTACAAACAGGTTTGGGTTGAAACTCGGACTAGAAACCAGCGCTAAAATTTCCCCTGTACCTGGATCCATGGCAACAATGGCGCCACGACGTCCCGCCAGTTGCTCGGAAGCAACCATTTGCAGGCCATAATCTAAAGATAAAAACAGGTCATTCCCGCGTACCGGATCCTTACGTCCGAGATGACGCAGCACATTACCATGTGCATCTGCTTCGACTGATTCATTTCCTGGAACACCGTGCAGCAGCTCTTCATAGGATTTTTCGACCCCGATTTTCCCGATCAGGTTGGTACCCGCGTAAAGGTCCTTATCAATACTTTTTAATTCTTTGTCGTTAATACGGCCCACGTAACCAATCACATGTGCAAACAGTTCACCATGTGGATAGTAACGGGTCATCTGGGTATCAATTTTTACCCCTGGGAACAGGTGCTTAATTTCACTAAAGCGGGCAATATCAGTTTCGGTCAGATTCAGTTTGATAGAAACACGTTCTGTTTTTTTTGCAGTTTTAATCCTGCTATTAAATCGCTCTATATCTTCTTCGTTCAGTTCCAGAATCGGGATCAAGCGCTTAATCGTATCATCAATATCCTCAACATCGGCACGACTTAAGGTCGCGGTAAATACCGGATAGTTATCTGCCAAAAGGACGCCGTTGCGGTCATAGATATAGCCACGTGCAGGCGCAAGTGGTTGCAAGCGGATACGGTTCTGGTCAGAAGCCGTGTTGAACTCATCGAAGCTGACAATCTGCAAATAGGCATAGCGGCTGATTAGTAGCAGCATGCAGATGATGACCAAGCCAATCGAGAAAAACACACGATTGCGATAAATGCGTTTTTCTTGCTGTACATTTTTTAATGGAAAATGCTGCTTCATACGAGATCGACTTAGACCTGAACACGGATAGGAATGAAAGTGCGTTATTCTAACCCAACTGACCTGGTTTGGATATTGAAATACGAGTGGGCTACCCATCTGCTAAACGTTGACTTTGCAGACATTAAAATTGTCTGCAGTTGTATACAACTGTGTTGATAATTCTGCTAAAGTCCAAATTGAATAAAAAAAGGACGATACCTTAAAACTATAATGAATCAAGGATATTGGTGAAAAGGAATGAATAAATTATACCCTTTGCTGGCATTTGCTTTCATCGCAAATACGGCTTATGCAGATGATTCTACGTATAGATCTGAAGCAAAACTGAGCGATAGTCAGGCAAGTACCTGGAATGTGGGGGCAGGATTTACCCGGAATATGATTCATCTGAATACTGAGTGGGTGAATCCGTATGGAATCACATATGTCAAAGGTGGTGTTTTTCTGGACGATGACAAGCCATTTGGTGCACAAGTTGGCTTTCGGTACCCGGCACACCTCACAGGAAAAGATAAAAATGGGTATTATGTCGGGGCTTATGCCGGACATATCCAGAGTAAGAAAGTAGATGGAGAATATGAAGCACGTCTGGGTGGGGGCGTAGATTTATCCTATGTCATGCTGAGTTCAGAACGAATCAGTACCTTCAGTGTTGGAATCGGTGCTGGTGAGGAAATGAAAAGCCGAAGTGGACATGTTGTGGCCGAAATCGAACCTCAACTACAATTCTCCTATACTTTAAGTATCGGTTTATAGAGAAAATATTCGACTTGATAAGAAAATTGTATTCTGTGAACAAAGAATTAAATATGGAAGTTATACATGCTTGAGTACGTTAACGAGTTGTGGCAAGCCTTTCTGATGCGTCCAGATTTCTGGGCTGTGCTCAGTATCATTCCTGTCACTGCATTCGTTACCTGGGCACACGTATGGATGGCTCTGAAAATGGTGTTCTATCCAATCACGTTCTGGGGATTCCATATTGGTCCATTGCCTGTCGGCTGGCAGGGCATTGTGCCACGCAAAGCAGGAAGAATTTCAGGAATTATCACAGACAATACCTTGTCTAAACTGGGATCGATCCAGGAATTTCTCCAGGCGATGGACCCGGATGATATGGCACGCATCATCGGTGAACAGGTCGGTTTCGAACTTGAACATCTGATTGATGAGGTCATGATCGACCGTAATGCAGTTTTATGGGAAAACTTGCCGTATTCCATCAAGCGCCGTATTTATTCCCAGGCACACAAGCAGTTGCCGGATGTGTTGCGCGAATTAGTGACTGAGCTGACCATGAACGTCGAGTCACTTGTGGATATGCGTGACATGGTGGTCAGTCAAATGGAGGGTGACCGCCGTCTGATGGTACGCATGTTCCTGAAGGTTGGACAGAAAGAAATTAACTTTATCTGGCATATCAGTGCTTTAATTGGTATGTTCTTTGGTCTGTTCCAGATGATCGTATGGTTCGTGGTGCCTTGGCACTGGACCGTACCATTCTGGGCAGCAATTTGGGGTTTCCTGACCAACTGGATTGCCATCTGGATGGTCTTCAATCCGATAGAACCACACTATGTGAAATACCCGCAGTTCTTCACCCGCACGCAGAGCCGCAAGTTTCCATGGATCAAACCGGTTATTCCACGTATTGGCACCTATAACATACAAGGTGCTTTTATGAAACGTCAGGAAGAAGTCTCTGACGTCTTCGCAAGTGTAGTGACAGAAGATCTGATTACGTTAAAATCGATCATGACAGAAATGATGTATGGTGGTAAGAAAGAAAAAACCCGCCGGATCGTCAAGCGTCACATTAACGAAATTATGGAAACTCCATTGGTTCGCACCTCTTTACAGCTATCCTTGGGGCCAAGAGAGTATGCAAAACTCAAGACAGACTTGATCGATCGCTCAATTGAAATTACGATGGTGCCTGTATGCGACCCTGCGTTTAATGCGAGCCGTGCACAGAAAATCTATCAAATGTTTAGAGACCGCATACGCGAGTTAACACCGAAGGAGTTTCAGAATCTTTTACGACCTGCGTTTCAGGAAGATGAGTGGATTCTGATTGTATTGGGTGGAGTAACCGGCTTTGTCGCGGGTTTAATCCATTTGTTTGTGGCTTTCTTATAACGAGACGCTGAAATGCTGGATACCTTTGGGGATGTCCAGACATTTGGTGTCCTATACATTGTTAAAAAATGAGGATGTTTATATATGCGCATTATCTTACTCGGACCACCTGGAGCAGGTAAAGGTACACAAGCTCAGTTGATCTGTAAGCGCTACAATATCCCACAAATTTCAACCGGTGATATGCTCCGTGCTGCAATTCGTGAAGGAACTGAATTAGGTTTAAAAGCTAAAAGCGTCATGGACAATGGCGGTTTGGTTTCTGATGAGTTGATCATCGGTCTGGTTAAAGAACGTATTGCACAGCCTGACTGTGTAAATGGCTGCATCTTTGATGGCTTCCCGCGTACTATTCCACAAGCTGAAGCACTTGAAAACGAAGGCATCAACATCGATCACGTGATTGAAATTGATGTACCGGACGAAGAAATCGTGCAACGTCTTTCTGGCCGCCGTCAGCACCCGGCTTCTGGTCGTGTTTACCACATTGTTTACAACCCACCAAAAGTGGAAGGTAAAGATGATGAAACTGGTGAAGATCTGGTTCAACGCCCTGATGACCAGGAAGAAACTATTCGTAAGCGTTTAGGTTCTTACCATACTGAAACTGAACAGCTGGTTGGCTTCTATCAAGGCCGTGCTGCATCAGGTGAAAATGCACCAACTTATGACAAATTGAACGGTCTACGTCCAATTGAACAAGTTCAAGCGGATCTGTTCGCGATTCTGGATCAGTCAAAATAATCATTTCACGATAATTTTGACATTCAGGGAGCCCTAAGTCATATTAGGGCTCTTTTTATTTCTGCGTCTTTAAAGGAATTACGACTGTGAAAATTGGTTTGTTATTACTCATGGTGGTGTTCTTGGTTGTTCTAGCAGGCCTTCTGGTCATGAGCTACCGAATGCTAAACAAAGTGCAGAAACAGGAAAAAATCGAAAATAGAGGTAAAACCCCAGAGCGACAATTGCACCCGAAATTACAGGCTGAATTAGAGCAGCGCAAGAAAATGCAGCAGCAGTTAGAGGAAAAGCAAAAATAAGCATTCTTATCTGCTGAACGAGACAAAAAAAGCTGAACCAGAGTTCAGCTTTTTTATTTAAGGGATCAGTCAATATTTTTAACTGCAATTGGTTTGAGTGCGCCAAAGTCGAAACGGTCCGGCCAGTTACAGACATCAGCGACCACACATTCATGACATTTTGGTTTGCGTGCAATACAGCAATAACGCCCATGCAAAATCAGCCAATGATGCGAATCAATAATAAATTCTTTGGGAATCACCTTAACTAGACGATGTTCAACCTCAAGCACATTTTTACCCACAGCCAAGCCAGTCCGGTTACCTACCCGGAAAATATGGGTATCGACCGCCATTGTCGGTTGGCCAAAGGCGGTATTGAGTACCACATTTGCAGTTTTACGACCTACGCCCGGTAAAGCTTCCAGATCAGCACGATTATCCGGTACCACGCTGTTGTGCTTCTGAATCAGCATTTCACAGGCTTTAATCACGTTTTCTGCCTTGGAGTTATACAGCCCGATGGTTTTGATATATTCCTTCAGCCCATCCACGCCAAGGGCATAAATCGCTTCTGGCGTATTTGCAACAGGAAATAGCTTGTCGGTCGCCTTGTTGACGCTGACATCAGTTGCTTGTGCCGAGAGTGTCACTGCGACCAGTAATTCAAAGGGATTAGAATAATTCAGTTCAGTTTTTGGATTCGGACGCTGTTCACGTAAGCGTTCAAAAAAAGTCTGAATCTGTTTTCTGGTCATGTTCTTTACAGGTTTGCCGCTCATGCTTGTCATTATCTTATCCCTGTAAATCCTGTAATTGCTGCATTAGTTCGGCAAGCTGGGTGCGTTTACTCGCATCTTCGCGGACAGACAGCTGTTTTTCGAGCTTTTTGATCTGGGTACGCAGTTTGGCCAGCTCAATCGTAGTTTTGGCGTCTTGAATCAATCCATCCTCATTTGGCTTTTCCACCACTTCAATCACGGGTACATTTTGACTTTGTGCAGAGAACTCGGCAAATAATTCGGTATTGATTTCAGCACGTACCACAGGACCTTTACGGTCAATGCGGCGTTTTTCCTCACGTTGGATATGTGCATAGTAACGTTGGCGCAGATCATTCTGTTCCTGCACATGCTGTTCATCTGACATGAGTGGATGGGTATCTTCTACCAGATCAATACAGTCGACCGGGCAGGGTGGAATACACAGTTCGCAGCCAGTACACAAATCTGTCAGTACCGTATGCATCAGTTTGCCTGAGCCAATAATGGCATCGACCGGGCAGGCACTAATGCATTTGGTACAGCCAATGCATTCATCTTCACGAATCACTGCCTTCATGCGCTGAGGACGCCCATCAGCCTGAATGGGCCAGACACTTGGCTCAGCACTAAGTTTAGGACGATTTAACAATTGGGCGAGGGCATCTGCCACCGGCTGTCCGCCGGGTACACATTTGTTGGCTTCTTCTCCCTCGGCAATGGACTGGGCATAGGGTAAGCAGCCATCACGATGACCACACAAACCGCATTGGGTCTGTGGCAATAACGCATCAATGGATTGGATGAGGGAAATCTGCGAATTCATGATATTTCAAAGCCGCTCACAGTGAGCATTTCAGGAGGTGAAACAAAATATGTCACAATTACAAATTTTAGCATATTTTGATCGGCTTGTTTGTGCACAATTAAGGTAACCAATATGCATTATTATCATGCATAAATAAGAATTTAGACTTTGATTCCACTGATATTTTGCTATCCAAAAATTTAATTCATAATAAATATAAATAACTGTTATAAAATTAATTTTCATATTTTTTCAAAAAAACTATTGTGGATTGGTTACAAAAGATATTTAATATTTTGCGCCAAAATTTAACATTGATTGTAAATTTGACCAATTTTGATCCATTTTCTGCTGAGGATTAAGCGTTGAAATACAACACACTTAATGAGTTCCTAGATTACGTTAAAACACGTGATGCACATCAACCAGAATTTCTTCAAGCTGTAGAAGAAGTGATGACAAGCTTGTGGCCGTTCATTCAAAAGAACCCACAATATGCAGCTCACGGTTTACTAGAACGTCTAGTTGAACCAGAGCGAGCGATCCAGTTCCGCGTTTCTTGGGTAGATGACCAAGGTCAAACTCAAGTAAACCGTGCGTTCCGCGTACAGTACAACTCAGCGATTGGTCCATTTAAAGGTGGTATGCGTTTCCACCCATCTGTGAACCTTTCAATTCTGAAATTCCTGGGCTTTGAACAAACGTTTAAAAATGCTTTGACTACTTTGCCTATGGGCGGTGGTAAAGGTGGTTCTGACTTTGATCCTAAAGGCAAGTCAGAAGGCGAAATCATGCGTTTCTGCCAAGCGTTAATTATCGAGCTTTACCGTCACCTTGGTTCTAATACTGATATCCCTGCGGGTGACATTGGTGTAGGCGGCCGTGAAGTAGGTTATATGGCGGGTATGATGAAGAAGCTCAGCAATGACACTTCATGCGTATTCACTGGTAAAGGCTTGTCTTTCGGTGGTTCATTGGCTCGTCCTGAAGCAACTGGTTACGGTACTGTGTATTTCGCTGAGGAAATGCTGAAAACTCGTGGCGATAGCTTCAAAGATAAAGTCGTGACCATTTCTGGTTCGGGTAACGTTGCGCAGTACGCTGCTGAAAAAGCAATGTTCTTAGGTGCTAAGGTCGTTTCTCTATCTGACTCTGCGGGAACTGTTTATGTTAAAGACGGTTTCACTGATGAACTTCTTGCTGAAGTGATGAAACTGAAAAACGTTAAACGTGGTCGTATCTCTGAGTTCGCGTCTAAACACGGTTTCGAATACCTTGAAGGTCAACGTCCTTGGGGTATTAAGTGTGATATCGCGCTTCCATGTGCGACTCAAAACGAATTAGATGCTGATGATGCTGCTAAACTTCTTGCAAACGGTGCAATCTGTGTTGCTGAAGGTGCAAACATGCCATCTACTCTAGGTGCTGTAGAGAAATTCGTTGAAGCGAAAATCCTTTACGCTCCAGGTAAAGCATCGAATGCAGGTGGTGTAGCAACTTCTGGTCTTGAAATGTCTCAAAACGCATTGCGTCTTGGCTGGACTTTCGAAGAAGTTGATGAACGTCTTCATGCAATCATGAAAGAAATTCACCGTAACTGTGTGAAATTCGGTACTAAAGAAGACGGTACTGTGAACTATGTTGACGGTGCAAACATTGCGGGCTTCGTAAAAGTTGCTGATGCAATGCTTGCTCAAGGCGTATTCTAAGTCTGACTTAGTTTAAGCTTTAAAAAAACCGAGGCTAGAGCCTCGGTTTTTTGTCTCTGTTATAAAAATATTTTATAGCGAGCCTTTTACTGCTTCACGCTCGACAGCCATATCAAATATATAGGCATATTTAGACTGATCTGCTGCCGGATTCTTGATTTCAAAGCGTTTTACGCGAATTACCTGACGCTCATTTGGCGTATGCTGGAAGCCTTCGATTTGGTCGTAGAACAGGTTCCAATCTTTGTCGACCTGAGTTTTTAAGCCCTGCTCATTGTATTTGACTTCGCGCACCTGAAGGCAGGTTTGCTGTGCTACACCGGTACAAGCTTTGGTTTCAGGAGAAATTTCCAGGAAAATGATATCAGCCTGACTATTATAACGGGCTTCTGGCGTCATCTTCCCTGTGAAGACGTAAGCCTTTCCGTTTACGGTCAGAGTCAAAACCGGATTTTGAGCATCACTGGTATTTAAGCTAAATGGAATACGGGCATCATTAAAAATTTCACC
This sequence comes from Acinetobacter sp. UBA3132, assembly GCF_002364825.1. Lineage (NCBI taxonomy): Bacteria > Pseudomonadati > Pseudomonadota > Gammaproteobacteria > Moraxellales > Moraxellaceae > Acinetobacter > Acinetobacter sp. UBA3132. The sequence goes on from NZ_DEZM01000196.1 coordinate 17,854, forward strand.
TGCCAGCTTTTCCTGTTGCATGGCATTGGTATCACAAGCTTTCATGGTTGAGATTAGGGTGCCAGTTTCCAGCTGACCCTCAGAGATTTTCCAGCTACCACCCAAGCTATTGCAGCTGGTAGTGACACTAAAACGATTCTCATCATGGAAGCTCAGTACCATATGTTCTTTTGCACCAGTATCAATGTGCCATTCATAAGCACTCAAAGTATTGGCGGCATTTTGTTGCTGTAATACGGACACGGCAAGATCTCCTACTTTTTGGACATCATTGGACTGACAAGCTGCAAGGGTTAAAGGGAATAATGCAATAATTAAGTATTTTAATTTCATTGATTGAATAGTCATGAAGCAAATAAATCAGACTTAAGCTTAAACGATTCATTTTTAAAAAATATGGATACATTCTGAAGCTTTAGGTAGCAAAATGTATCCATGAAAATTGCATGATGAGTAAAATAAGACAGGAAGATTTTCTTAGGCCTAAGAAAAAAGGCTCAGATAGAGCCTTTAAATCCTAATCAAAACGATAGATATCCATACCCAGTGAACCCATGCTAAAGCTGCTATGCACCAGACTGAAACGGGTACCAGTTCCCATTGCAAAGAAAATCGGTGCAAAGTGTTCGAGGGTCGGGTGATTACGTTCCAGGTAAGGAATACTTGGCCAATCCAATACTGCTTCATAGTCACTATGAGCGAGTTTACTTACCACATAATTGCGGAAGGTCGAGGCCCATTCTGGAACAATATTGGATAGTCCAGTACGATCCAGCTCTCGCAGGTTATGCGTGATACTGCCTGAACCAATCAGTAGGACCTGCTGTTCACGCAAGGGTGCCAGCGTTTGACCAATTTTATAAATTTCATGTGCAGTCAGGTTGATGGGCAGGGAAATTTCTACCACCGGAATATCTGCATCCGGATACATATGTAGCAGTGGCATCCACACGCCATGATCACGCGGGCGTGAATTATTGGCATAGGCGCTAAAGCCAGCTTCAGACAGCAAGCCGAGAATCTGTTCAGCCAGTTCTGGTTGACCCGGCGCAGGATAACGTAGTTGATACAGTTGAGGCGGGAAGCCACGGAAATCATGCCAGGTTTCTGGACGAATACCGGTGTTTACTTCCAGTGCATTACTTTCCCAGTGGGCAGACATTACAATGATTGCCTCTGGACGTGGCAAATTGACATTTAAACGCTCCAGTGCCGGACCTACCTGTTCGGGATTCAGGGCAAGCATTGGAGAGCCATGGGAGATAAACAGGCCGGGAAGCGTTTGTAAGTTCATAGTTCAAGCCACATCTGCAAGATGTCTTCAATAATGCATGAAAGCAAGCGAAGTAAGGAGGGGAGATTGTTCAACAATTCGTTGCGGAAATAGAACAATAGCCAATTCTCACCTTAACCCGCACGGTGATAAGGGTGATTATGATTAATGCTTATGGCACGGTACAACTGTTCAATCAGCATGACACGAACCAGGGGATGCGGCAAGGTCAGTTTGGATAGTGACCAGTGCCATATAGCTGCCTTACGTACCGCTTCAGAGTGACCATCCGGCCCACCAATGGCTAAAGCCACATCATTACCTTCCAGCATCCAGCCTTTCATGGTTTCAGCCAGTTTTTCGGTACTGAATTCACGGCCGCCGACTTCAAGTGCAATCAGGGTTTCATTTGGCTTTAATGCATTCAGGATACTATCGCCTTCGATATTACGATATTTCAGGATGTCGGCTTCTGAATCATTCTTGCCACGTTTCGCCATCGGTAATTCAATGATTTGTGTTTGAACAAATGGCTGTATGCGCTTGAAATAATCTTCAAAACCAGTGAGCACCCAAGCTGGCATTTTTTGACCAATGGTCAGAATACGGATTTTCATACAGACATCGTGTAGTTCAGAAGTGCTCATTATAACGATGAAACAACATGAAGTTGAGTATAGAAACAAATTGAAATTGAATTAGAAAAAGCACTGCTGCATAAATATCCAGAGTTCAAGTTTCTGCTTGATCATGTCATGGAAATAATAACAAATGCGGATTGTAGCCATTTTAAGAAAAAGTTATCTGGGTTTGCTGATCAGTCTGTCTTTAATCTTCCCGAGTTGGGCCTGGGCCAATCCAGCCAACGCTCAAGTCAAAAATCTCGAGCTTTACTTTAGCCAGATCCTGAATGTGGATGAATTTAGAAATCACAAGAATACGGCTGAACTGAACCGGGTATCCGGTTGGTTGAAAGAGCAGATGCGACGCTTTGGTATTCCGTGCCAGTTTCAAAGCTATATTGTGAATAGTCAGGGCTATCGCAATCTGGTTTGTCAGCTCAATGTAAAAGCCAAAGATAAAATCGTCATTGGTGCTCACTATGATGTTTTTGCCAATCATCTCGGTGCGAATAATAATGCTTCTGGCGTCGTAGGAGTGGTGGAAGCTGCACGATTGTTGGCCCTGCAAAAAAATAAACTGAAAAATAATATCGAGTTTGTTTTCTATGGTCTGGAAGAACCGCCGTATCTCAACACAGAGCATATGGGCAGTGCGATCCATGCCAAGTCATTGAGAAAGCAAAAGCAGAAAATACGTGGCGTCTTTGTACTGGACTCTATTGGTTACTATGATGAAAATCTGGTACAGAGCTATCCGGCAACTCTAAAATGGTTTTATCCTCGGCATGCCAATTATATTGCCAGTATTGGACATCTAAGTTCAGTAGGACTTACAGGAAGATTTTGCGAAGCTATGCAGACACGTCAGCGTTTAGAGTGTGAACGTTTTATTATTCCTACTTTTATGCAGGGACTGGATTATTCGGGCTATCTCAGTTATGCCAAGCAGAATTTTCCAACTGTACTGATCAGTGACACGGCTCATTACCGTTATCCTTATTACAACACTGAGCAGGACACTCTAGATAAACTGGATCTGAAAAAAATGACTTATGTGGTAGACGGATTGATGCAAACTGTTCTAAGTCCATAAAATTTAGGTAGAGATAATAAAAAACCCTGCCGGAGCAGGGTCTTTTATGAGCAGATCACTTAGTGACGTGCGGCTTTAGCTTCATCAGTCGCTTTTACAATTGGGGTTTTTACCAATGCTTTCGGCATAGAGGTAAGTGCCAATGGTAAAATCTCATCGATTGATTTCACGGCTTTGATTTCCAGACCTTCTTTCACATTTTCAGGAATTTCAGCCAGGTCACGTACGTTGTCTTGCGGAATGAAGACTAACTTGATCCCACCACGATGAGCAGCAAGCAGTTTTTCCTTCAGACCACCGATACGCATCGCACGACCACGTAAGCTGGTTTCACCGGTCATCGCGATATCAGGACGAATCGTAATACCTGTGAATGCAGACACGAGAGCAGTGGTTAGTGCCAGACCAGCAGATGGGCCATCTTTCGGTGTCGCACCTTCAGGTAAATGTACGTGTACATCGGTTTCTTCAAAGCGGGAAGCTTCGATACCCAATTCAGCTGCACGCGTACGTACTACGGTCATCGCGGCGGTAATCGATTCTTTCATCACATCACCGAGAGAACCGGTAGTAATGAATTTACCTTTACCCGGAACCGCTGCTACTTCAATTGTCAGTAACTCACCACCAACCGAAGTCCAAGCCAGACCATTTACGCGACCCACTTCTGGTTCTTCTTCAGCCATGCCGAAATCGAATTTGTGAGGACCCAGGTACTCTGGCAAGTTGTTCGAATTCACTTCAAGCTGAAGATTTTTCGCTTTCTTGCTCACCGCTTCTTTAACTACCTTACGGGCAATTTTAGAAACTTCACGTTCCAGGCTACGCACACCAGCTTCGCGGGTATAACGCTGTACGATGTCGCGAATCGCCTCTTCATGAATGGTCAATTCTTTGCTGCGTAAACCATTGTTCTTGATTGCTTTCGGAACAAGATAGCGTTCAGCAATATTGACTTTTTCATCTTCGGTATAACCCGGTAGACGAATCACTTCCATACGGTCAAGCAAAGCTTCCGGAATATTCATGCTGTTCGCAGTACAGATGAACATCACTTCAGACAGATCCAGATCCAGATCCAGGTAATGATCGTTGAACTTACTGTTTTGTGATGGATCTAGTACTTCAAGCAGTGCAGAAGCAGGGTCACCACGGTAGTCCTGAGCCATCTTGTCGATTTCATCAAGCAAGAACAGTGGGTTTTTTACACCAACTTTGGTTAAAGACTGCACAATTTTACCTGGCATCGCACCGATATAAGTACGACGGTGACCACGGATCTCAGCTTCATCACGTACACCACCTAGCGCCATACGCACGAATTCACGACCAGTTGCTTTGGCAACAGATTCACCCAGAGAGGTTTTACCTACACCCGGAGGACCTACCAGACATAGGATCGGGCCACGCAGTTTTTTCACACGTGACTGAACTGCCAGATATTCCACAATACGATCTTTGACATCATCCAGACCATAATGATCAGCATCCAGAATTTCTTGAGCCTTGTTCAGGTTAATGCTGACTTTGCTCGCTTTGTTCCAAGGGGTATCCAGAATCACCTCAAGATAGTTGCGAACAACCGCAGCTTCACTTGATGCAGGTTGCATGGCTTTCAGCTTGCGGAACTCAGCTTCCGCTTTTTTACGTACGTGCTCAGGCAAGTCTGCTTCAGCCAGACGTTTTTCAATCTCAGCGACGTCATCTTCTGCACCACCATTCAGGTCAGAAAGTTCGCGTTGAATCACCTTCATTTTTTCATTCAGGAAATATTCACGCTGATTCTTTTCCATTTGGCGTTTTACTGAATCATGCAGGGTTTGCTCAATCTGCTGTTCTTCAGACTGTTGCAATAAATAAGTCATGAGTTCAGTCAGATGTGCTTCAAACTCATCGTGCTCAAGGAATTTTTGCTTGATTTCGATGTTCAGCGGCACACGAGTTGCCACGAAGAACAATAACTGAAGCAAGTCTTCAATTTTATTTGCAGCTGCAATCAGTTCACGTGCATTACGTAACTTCGCTTCTGCATATTGGGCAAATAACGCACGCAGTTCCTCTACACGGGTATCCTGAGTGTCATTGTCCATCTTGACAGTGATCGGACTAAGCTCATGTTCAGCCGTCAGATAATCAGTGTCATCAATGATTTTAGTTAATTTGGCACGATAAAGGCCTTCGATGAGTACCTTGATACAGTTTTCATCATTTTCATGATTCACAACCTGCACAATCTTCGCGACAGTACCGTATTGATATAAGTTGTCGTGATCAATTTCTTCTGTAAGCGAATCTTTTTGCGCAACCACAAATACCAGATTGTCACTGTTACGAGCCACATCAACTGCATTGATCGATTTTTCACGACCGACAAATAGCGCGATTTGCATGTGTGGATATACCACTACATCACGCAACGCTAAAAGTGGTAATACACTTGGAACCTGAGGCTCAAAGCTTTCTTCATTCATAATAATTTCAGACATGGGCACTCCTAATGAGTGACAACGATGTTGCCATGTATTTTATAGTGATGGGTATTTTTAAAATTACAAGGGCCGTTCAGATGAAATTGTATAATTATTGACTAATTATTTGATTTAAAAGTAACTTAGTCAATGAATTGATTTACAAACGCTTAACTTAAAATGTAGCAAGCGTGTAGGAGTTAAAAGTGCATCTAAAGGCTGATCCCATTTTTCCCGGGGTAATGATGTTTCTACAAGCTGTAAATCATGTGCCAAACCAAGACGATAGGGTTTCTTATACGCTGTCGCCAAGGTACGGTCATAATACCCACCACCCATTCCGATCCGGGTGCCTCG
>NZ_DEZM01000046.1:0-17587 GCF_002364825.1 Acinetobacter sp. UBA3132
TCATAATCTCTTAATGATCTTTCTAACACCTCGTCAATGCCAGAAGCTGGACTCAAAACACCGGATAACTCAGCATCTCGCTTCGTTCATCACCGTGTATCTCGTCGGTATGGGTGCATTATAGGGCAATTTCCTACACGTGCAAGTGCTTTTCACTGACACAAATCACGAGTGTACTATTTTTATGCACCAATATGGATCATTTTTATTCTATTATTCACATAACCACATGATTATAAAATAAAAATAACCTTAAAATATTTCTACATCATTTTTTACTTATTTTTGCGGGCTTGCTGTTTTAATGCTCACACTATTAATAATAACTGGTTTTAGTGGCACATTTTGATGCATTCCATAGTTGGCAGTCGTAACACCAGCAATTTTATCAACCACATCCATGCCTTTAGTTACTTTACCAAATACTGCATAACCCGCATTCATAGGAGAACGGTTCAAAAAGTTATTATCGACCAGGTTCACAAAGAACTGGGAACGGGCTGAATCTGGCTGATTCATACGGGCCATGGCTAAAGTGCCACGTGTATTGCTTAAACCATTATAAGATTCATTCTTAATAGTTAACTTATTATTTGGCTTTTCCACCATATTCGCATCAAAGCCGCCACCCTGTACCATAAAACCTGGAATAACCCGGTGAAAAATGGTGCCTTTATAGAAGTTGTCTTTTACATAGTCTTCAAAGTTTTTGGCAGAGATCGGTGCTTTATCATTATAAAGCTCAATTTCGATATTCCCCATAGAAGTTTTCATTTCAACTATGGAATTGGCTGCCAGTGCTGGTAAAGATAAAGCTGTTAAAGCTATTGCATATAATGGTTTTTTTAACATTTTTTAACTCATCTACTCAGAAGTAAGGGTTGAGAATCAAGCTATATTAATCTTTGATACCCATTAATGCATTACCCTAACCGACCAATTACAAGAGAATAAGAATGAACGTGCATCGTTTGCAGGAGAAAAATATTCATCAGTTTCCTCCCTGGCATTTACAGGGAGAGGGTTTTATTTTGAATTATTGGATTACACCGCACTTTATCCGTGAATCTCGGAATTTTGGAATTGCCCCTTCTCCGCTGGGTCGTGTTGTACAAGTTATGCTGGTGCGTTATCACCATTCTCCTGTAGGTCCTTATGATGAGCTACTGATTATGGACCATCCTTTAATAAGTCGAAGACGTCTGTCTACCATTCCAAAGATTTATGTTTCTACGCATGAATCTATTATTCACGGTCAGCACTTATGGGGGATACCGAAGGAATACGCAGAATTTGAATGGCAGGAACAAGGACAGGAAGTAATTTGCCGAATCACTCATCAAGGGCAAAACATGACTGTTCGTCTGAAGAAATCTAAATCATCACGTTCCTTCTATTTAAATAGTCATCATCTTCCAACATCCATGTTAAAGATTCGACAAACCTGGAAATCGTCGCATTATCAGTTTAGCCCGCAATTCCGAGGCTATCTATCCAAACTCGCTCAGGTAGAATGGCAAAATACTCAATCAATTTTCCCTGATTTTTCCCGAGCCAAATATATACAAAGCTTTTATGTACCTAAATTCAATCTGGTCTTTCCCGAAGCCAAGGTACATAAAAAGTAAAAAGGTGTTTCACGTGAAACACCTTAGTTGAGATTTGATCTACTACTTTCTATATAGAGAGCTATTTTTAACTATGCTTATCCCAGAACTTACGGAAGTGTTTACTCATTTCAATTACATTCTTTTTGGCGCGTCTTGAAATACTAGTCAGATTAATAAAACCATGCGTCTGATCGGTATAATCATGATAATGCACTTTCGCTCCATGCTGACGCAGCTTATGTGCATAAATAGCCCCTTCATCATGCAGCACATCATGACCAGCAGTAATCAGATAAGCCGGCGGTAAATTTTTCAGGTTGCCATAGGTCGGTGAAATGAGTGGATCATCCAATGCAATTTCATGTCGTTCCACATAAAGATAAGTCACCAGTTCGATATCACCATCAGTGAGTACCAGACCATCTTTGTAAGCAAAATAGGAAGGATGACGGCTTTTAAAGTCCATGGCTGGATAAAGTAATAACTGAGCCTGAGGTACGTAAATCTTGTCTGCACTGCGCTGAGCTACGACTGCTGCCAGATTGCCACCCGCACTGTCCCCTGCGACTGCAATGCGTTTTTTTAGAATTCTGAGCTGCTTGCTGTGTTGATGCGCCCATGCCAGTGCATCTTCGCAAACTTGAACAATTTGTGAAGGATGATGTTCTGGCGCCAAAGGATAAGCGATACTTAATACTTGGGCATGCGCGTGTTTGGCCAGCAAACGACAATATTCATCATGCGTGTCCAGACTGCCAATCAGGAAGCCTCCTCCATGATAAAATATAATTAAAGGTAACTTTTTAGCTGGAGCCGGGTGATAGTAACGTGCTTGTACGATGCCACTGTGCAAGGGTAACTGGATATCTTCAACCTGGCGAATAGCAGTCGGTTTGGATTTTAGCAATTGCATGCTCTGTTCAAAGAAAATACGTGACTGTGCGATATCTTCTCTGACTATTCCAGTTTTGCCCTGTTTTAACTGCACAGCCATCAGACATTTTACAAAGGGATCCAGTTCAGGATAGTGGTAAGGATAATCCAGACTTCTGACTATTCTTTCCTGAGCAATTTTAGGTAATCGGTCCAGCAGACGCGCTGCCACACCTTGACCCTTATCCATCATGGCCTGTAATTGCTGACTCGATATCACCATAGCTTCCCATCCTTATTCGCTTAATTCTTCATATTTTCTACATGATCAGGGTGTATTTTGACCATATTCTTATATAAATGCCCACATCGACATACAAATTTAGGCAGATCAATAAGCTAATCTCATTTTATCCCACTGTCATTGACAATTTAAGCTGCTGTTGAGGCGCAAATTGTAGGATTGACCTTAACAAGGAGTGCTCACCTATGGCTGGAAAACTGATATTCGTATCAATTGCGACGAGCTTATTGGCTGTAGGTTGTGTCGCATTCCCTGAAGATGACTATTATGACGGACGTTATAATAGAGCTTATGACTATCGCTATGACCGCGATTACCGTTATGACAATCGTTATGATCGGCAGCGTTGGGAATATGAACAGCAACGACGTTTACAGCAGGAACGTCGCCGAACTGAACTGGAACGTCAGCGACTAGAGCAACAGCGTCGCCAGTTGAATGATCAACGTAGAAAACAGATTGAGCTGGATCATAGACGTCAGCAGGAACGCCAGCGTATTGAACAGCAACGCAAAAAAATCAGTAGCAGTCAGGCGGCTAGAAACCGAGCCGAGGCAGAGCGTAAAAAGCGTGGACAGCAGGCAGATACACGTCGCCGAGCAGCTGAACAGCAGCAACGACGTAAAGCTGAACAGAACCGAAATGAACATGTCAAACGCTGGCAGGAATCACGTCGCTAGAATAGTAAGATTAATCTAAAAAGTTGAAAGCGACTTAAACGGCCACTGATCCAGATAAGTTTCATCTATAAAAAAGCCCGATCTCGGGCTTTTTCTAATGTCTTTATGAACAGAAATAGATGTTAGATAGCTATTATAGAATAAAACCCCTGAAGCGTATTTCTTCAGGGGTTTTATAGGGTTGTGTTTAAACGAACATCCTCTCGTTTATATGCTTTTCAGCAAATTTTTAAGAACTTCCTGTTCTCGATAAATCAATATTAGGCTGATTCGAGCATCTAACAAAGTAGATATTGTCCTGAATCCTTGTAGACTTTAACTTACAGCTTTTCTATAAGTGACTGATCACTAGAATGTGAGAAGAAAATTAATAAATTTTACGCAAAAAAAAAAGCTTATCTAGAGAGGATAAGCTTGAAAAACACATTTCAAAATAAGAAGAAACTACAGCGATAGAATCTGAAACGAATAATACGAAATTGATCATTTTTTGTGAAATACTTTATTGCTTAGTTATTAATCGCTTTTATGTCTAAAAAACAGTCAATATAAACATTCAGGCAAAAAAATAGCTGAGTCTTGGGGTATTCAGCTATAAAAGGGTAAAACGAATCAGGAACAGTAACCTAGTTCGGCTCTCTCCTTCTGAACCAAGTCACTGTTTATAAAGCTATGATGGTGCTTTTGATTTAATTTTTAAAACAGATAAATATTATTATTTATATCTAAAAATACGATTAAAAATTTTTCTGATTAAAAACATTATTTTAATGAATGATTTATTTTCTAAAAAGTAATTTAAGCCCTTATTCCTTCATCTCTCATCTAATTACTAAGATCAAAACTAACTAAAAATTCTGAGGTTTTTATCTTCAGAACAGAGAAATTGTCTGCTTTTTCTCATTTCAATCCAGTTTGGAACAACAGAAACACGGCCTTTTGCAATAAATCTTAAAATTAATCACTCATTTCGCTTGAATTTTGAAGCCCAGCCCCGACTTCTTTATGTAATTAAGAACTTCCCAAATCATGGCAGTTCAGCATTCACGCAGTTAGCACTGATACCGAAGGACTGTACATGTTTAAGAACCCATTTAAACGGAGTAAATCAATGGCGACTGAGCAAAACGATCAAGCTCAAGAACTTGAGCAAGAGCAAACGGAACAACAAACAGCTCAAGCTGAACCTGAACAAGCTGAAGTTACCGTTGAGTCTTTACAGGAACAAATTGCACAGCTTGAAGGCAATTTAAAACTGGAAAAAGCACGTACTGCAAATGCCGTATATGAGGCACAAAAAAGTGTAGAACGCATTCAGCGCGAATCACAAAAGCATAAAGATACTGTTTTGGAAAAGTTCTCTAAAGAGCTGTTAGAAACTGTAGATAACCTGGAACGTGCAATTCTCGCTGCGGGTGAAGAACAAGGCCCGTTACGGGAAGGCGTAGAACTAACTTTAAAAGGTTTACTGACAACATTAGAAAAATTTGGTGTGGTCGCAGTTGATACCGAGAATGGTTTTAATGCCGAGTTACATCAGGCAGTCGGTATTGCACCAGATGCCAAAGCCAATGAGATCGGTATAGTCTTGCAAAAAGGCTATGCCCTGAACGGCCGTCTATTACGTCCTGCAATGGTTATGGTTGGCGCTTAAGCTAAATAAATTCGGGAGTTTGTGAAATTTTTTCTAAAAATTTACTTGAAAAAAATTGAACGGCTCTCATATCCGATAACAAGTAAATCCCTTTTAATTTCCCTTTGATAAGGGAAACAATTTGGGAATAAAAGAATTTTTGAGGAAACATCCAAATGGCTAAAATCATTGGTATTGACTTAGGTACTACAAACTCATGTGTTGCAGTACTTGAAGGCGACAAAGTTAAAGTTATCGAAAACGCTGAAGGCGCACGTACAACTCCATCTATTATTGCATACAAAGATGGTGAAATTCTGGTTGGTCAATCAGCTAAACGCCAAGCGGTAACGAACCCTAAAAACACATTATTCGCGATTAAACGTCTGATCGGTCGTCGTTATGAAGACCAGGCAGTACAAAAAGATATCGGTCTGGTGCCTTATAAAATCATCAAAGCTGACAATGGTGATGCTTGGGTTGAAGTAAACGACAAGAAACTTGCACCACAACAGATCTCTGCAGAAGTTCTGAAAAAAATGAAGAAAACTGCAGAAGACTATCTGGGTGAAACAGTGACTGAAGCGGTGATTACTGTTCCTGCTTACTTCAATGATGCGCAACGTCAGGCTACTAAAGATGCAGGCCGAATTGCAGGCTTAGAAGTTAAACGTATCATCAACGAACCAACTGCTGCTGCACTTGCGTTCGGTATGGACAAGAAAGAAGGCGACCGTAAAGTTGCTGTATACGACTTGGGTGGTGGTACTTTCGACGTATCAATCATTGAAATTGCTGACCTTGATGGCGACCAGCAAATCGAAGTGTTATCTACCAACGGTGATACATTCCTGGGTGGTGAAGACTTCGATAACGCATTGATCGACTATCTGGTTGAAGAGTTCAAGAAAGAACAAAATGTGAATCTGAAAAACGATCCACTTGCGTTACAACGTCTGAAAGAAGCTGCTGAAAAAGCAAAAATCGAGCTTTCTTCTTCTAACGCAACTGAAATCAACCTTCCATACATCACTGCAGATGCGACTGGTCCTAAACACTTAGTGATCAATGTTACTCGTGCAAAACTTGAAGGTTTGGTTGCTGACCTGGTTGCGCGTACGATTGAGCCTTGCCGTATTGCACTTAAAGATGCTGGTCTTTCGACTTCTGACATCTCTGACGTAATTTTGGTAGGTGGTCAGTCTCGTATGCCACTTGTACAACAAAAAGTACAAGAATTCTTCGGTCGTGAGCCACGTAAAGACGTGAACCCGGACGAAGCAGTCGCAATAGGTGCTGCGATCCAAGGTGCGGTATTGTCTGGTGACAAAACTGACGTACTTCTTCTTGACGTAACTCCACTAACTCTTGGTATTGAAACCATGGGTGGCGTGTTGACTCCAATCATTGAGAAAAACACGACGATTCCTGCGAAGAAATCTCAAGTGTTCTCAACTGCTGCGGACAACCAGCCTGCTGTAGACATTTCAGTTTACCAAGGTGAACGTAAAATGGCTCAACAAAACAAATTGTTGGGTAACTTCCAGTTAGGCGACATCCCACCTGCTCCACGTGGTGTGCCACAAATTGAAGTATCGTTCGACATCAACGCCGATGGTATCTTGAAAGTATCTGCGAAAGATAAGAGCACTGGTAAAGAGCAGTCTATCCAGATCAAAGCAAACTCAGGTTTGTCTGATGCTGAAATCGAAGCGATGATCAAAGATGCTGAAGCGAATGCTGAAGAAGACCGTAAGTTTGAAGAGCTTGCAAAAGCACGTAACGAAGCGGATGCGCTAGTCTCTTCTGCTCAAAAAGCAGTAAAAGATCTTGGCGAACAAGTAACTGCTGACGAAAAAACTGCAATCGAAACTGCAGTGTCTGAGTTAGAAGCATCAACTAAAGAAAATGATGTAGAAGCGATCAAAGCGAAAACTGAAGCGCTGCAAAACATCATCATGCCGATCACGCAACGTGCTTATGAAGCAGCTCAAGGCCAAGGCGGTGCGCAAGGTTTTGATCCAAATGCTTTCCAGAGTGGTGAAGGTCAACAACAAAAAGCGGATGACGGCGTTGTAGATGCTGAGTTCACTGAAGTGAAAGATGATAAAAAATAATTTGTCAGCTTAAACTTAAAAAAAGACCGCGCGAAAGCGCGGTTTTTTTTTTATGCCTAGACTTGAAGGAATAAATGGAAAATTACCAAAATTGGATCGTATTTTCAGGCAAAGCTGTTTAAGTTAAATCAAATATTAAAATATCCTGAACTTATGAAAATTCTTATTTTGTTGCCTTTACTCAGTTGCTTGAGCCTGACAGCCTGTAGCTTCGCTGTTTCAAATTCGCCCTCTCAAATCACTTCAACTCAATCTATTCAAGCTATTGTAAAGTTATTTGATCAGGCACAAAGCTCTGGCGTTTTAGTAATTCAACGGGGTCCACATCTACAAGTCTATGGCAATGAGTTGAGTCGTGCACATACCGAATATGTTCCTGCTTCAACCTTTAAAATGCTTAATGCTCTGATTGGCCTGCAACATGGTAAAGCTACGACCAATGAAATTTTTAAATGGGATCGCAAGAAGCGCAGTTTTGCAGCTTGGGAAAAAGACATGACTCTCGGCCAGGCCATGCAAGCTTCTGCTGTACCCGTCTATCAGGAACTGGCACGTCGCATTGGTCTGGAACTAATGCAACAGGAAGTGCAACGCATCCAATTTGGTAATCAGCAGATTGGTCAGCATATCGACAACTTTTGGTTAGTCGGACCTTTGAAAATCACCCCGGAACAAGAAGTCGAATTTATCTCTGCGCTTGCTCGAGAGCAGCTTGCCTTTGATCCTCGGGTTCAGCAACAAGTCAAAGCCATGTTACTGTTACAGGAACGGCAAGCTTATCGCCTGTATGCCAAATCTGGTTGGGGTATGGATGTGGAGCCGCAAGTCGGCTGGCTCACCGGCTGGGTCGAAACACCTCAGGACGAAATCGTGGCATTTTCACTGAATATGCAGATGCAAAGTAATATGGATCCGGCGATCCGTCTTAAAATTTTGCAGCAGGCCTTGGCCGAATTAGGGCTTTATCCGAAAGCTGAAGGGTGACGTAAATAGGCATGGGAAAAACGCCAAATTTAAGCTATATTTTTAAGAATAAACATTTAAATAAAAAATATGCGTCTTCTGCTCTTTCTAGTTGTAGTGATATTGCTAATTGCAGGTTTTCTGCATCTACAGACCCAGTCTCATCCGCAGCTAAAATTCAACTCTCTGACTGACCGACTCAACTATCCTTTTGATACGCGCTTACGCTTTAAGGTGGATCAGGTCGACCCGGGTTTTGGACTAACTCGTGAAGAAGTGATTCAACTGGCACAAGAAGCCGTTGAGATCTGGCATCGTGGTACTGGCCGTGATGACCTGATGGTCTATGATGAAAATGCACAGCTCAGCATCAAGCTGATTTATGATCACCGCCAGCAGGAATATGACGCGCTGAAAAAAACCACACAGAAATTACTTCGCGATGAAGCCCAATATCAACGTCAGGCAGAAAACCTGACCGCTTCCCGAAATCATCTGGATCAGCAACAGCGTCAGCTGTTAGAGCAGCGCAATCTGCTGCAACTCCAGTTCGAGCAACTCATGCTACGGCGCAATCAGCCGGGACTTTCTGCTCATCAACGTCAACAGTTGCAACAGGAATTTAACGAGCTTCAATTCAGGTCAGAACGTTTCCAGCGTGAAGCGGAATATCTGCAGCAACAACAATTATCTTTTAATACTCAGGTTTCCGCCTATCAAAGCAGTGTTCAGTCTCACCACAACAATATCAATCAGGCACAGCAGCGCTTTCCGCCACGCCAGTTCCATAAAGGGATTTTTAAAGGCGATGAAATCCATGTCTATCAGTTTGATGCACAAGATGACTTACGTCTAACTTTGGCACATGAACTGGGTCATGCCTTAGGTTTATTGCATCATGGCGATCCTGAAGCACTGATGTATCCGGTACTGGGTGAACAAAAGCTGGAAAATTTTGAACTGCGACCGGCAGACAAAACTTTGCTATATACACGCAAATCTTAAGCGATTTAATTCCTTATAAGTTTTATGTCTTTATTATCTTTTTGAACGACCATAGTCGATGATTTCATGTTATTGTGAGCATCTATCATTCACCAAAGCCCTCTGTGGAGATCGGCATGAGTTATTACCATATCCTGATTGAAGCCAATGATCATATCAGTACAATTGATGAAACTCGTGATATCGAAATCTTTGATATTGTAGAACTTCAGCCTTATTTACATGCGATTCTGCTCCCTTATTTCAATGAGCAGCTGATTGAACTTGAGGATGAAAATATTGCCTATCAAGACATTCTGCATTTGCAAGTAAAACAGACTCTATTGCCGATCAACGACCTGATTGAAGAAGAACAAAAACTGTTACCAAGTGATACCGACATTACCATCACAGCTTATGAGATTTTTAATAATCGTGAGCTGAGTCAGGATGTGACGACAGTGATCTTTGACCTGCTTGAAGCGGTGAAACTTGAGGCTTAACTATAAAAATAGCGCATAAAAAAGTCCTCATTTTGAGGACTTTTGATTTCTATGGTCTAAATCTCAAATCATGTTTAGATCGAGAAAGATGAACCACAGCCACATGTAGTCGTAGCATTTGGGTTTTGTACCACAAAGCGAGAGCCTTCCAACCCTTCAATATAGTCAACGACTGAACCTACCAGGTACTGATAGCTGAGTGAGTCGACCAGCATCTTCACATCGCCGTTAATAAATTCTGCATCATCTTCATTCTGGCTTTCAGCAAAGTTGAAGCCATAAGAGAAACCTGAACAGCCGCCACCAGTCACATAGACACGTAGCATAAGATCTTGGTTACCTTCACTGTCACGCAATTGGCGTACTTTATTGGCAGCATTGTCAGTCAGCACAAGTGCTTGAGCATTCATGATGGATTCCTCTGTTCGGTTCGGGCATCTTTAAAAAGAAAAGACCATATTTCAAGTATAGCATACTCAATATATGGTCAGTCTTTGTAAATTAAAGCTTAATCAGAGTAAATTTATCAGGATTGTTTATAATTTTCATCCTGTAGTGCACACTCAAAGTTTTTCGGGTCCTGCTTACAGCGGAACTGCCATAACAGCTTCATCATACGTTTGTCATAAATACCGCGCTTCGTCAGATCAATCCGCGCTTCACGCATCATTTTCTGATAACCGGGTTTGTCTGCTGCTGGAATATCCATCCAGTATTTAGAGGGAATATCAGCTTTCATTTTACCTAAAATTCCGAAAGCGCGTGGCAATTCCCCTTTTACCCATTCACGTGATTTTTGCCCAAAACCTGCCGGGAATTTATCTGGGCGGATGATGATATTACCTGTCACCTGTAAAATCGGATAATTCACAATCGCACCTTTGCTGCCTAGACCTTTATGCAGTTCTAAGGGTTTGAATACAGCAGCAGGTGCGCCAATGATATCAACCTGACCATTGTTAAACTTGGCACCGAAGTTGGTGACATCAGCGCTGACCGCCTGTGCACCTACCTGTTGCACCATGATTTTTTGCGCTTCGTCATAATCCAGTACAGCAATTTTTTTGCCTGCCGCTTTAGCTACAGTATTAATACTGCGGTCATTGACCAGCAGGAAAGCATCACCCACTGGAATGACTCCGGCGACTTCATATTTGCCTTGTAACATATGTTTGGCAAAAGTCTTGCTTGCCAGTCCTTGCATTACTTTAACCGCCAGATTCAGATCTGGGATCGCACCAATAGCATCCAGTGAACCGGTAAAATTATTGAACTGGCGTCCGCGCATCCCCGTGACGCTAATACCATCACATTTCCCGGCTTTAAAGTCTTCTGCAACCACAGCTTCATTGGTATTTACCCGCAGCTCGATATTTGCACCCCAGTTTTTTGCAGCCAGCTGATAATCTTTCATCACAGCGTACACATCGCCATTCTTACCGACCAGATCAAATACACAGACGATTTGCTTCGCCTGTACTGTACCGGACGCTGCGACCATGCCTGTACCGAGTGCGAACGCCTTCAACCAAGTTTTCATATTTTATTCCTTAAAAAATTGTTTTTGTTTTCTCAGGACTGCTGCATATCATTGTTTTTATGAGAAAGATGACAGCATAACTGATATTCATTCTAATCATTTTCAAGTCGCAGGCAATGGTAAAGTTGCCTGTCTTAACATAAAGAAAGCCTGGAATTTTCCAGGCTTTTTTCCTTTTAAAATCAGTTTATTCACCTGGTAGTGAACATTCGAAGTTTGCCTTATCGACAGAACAGCGGGCACGTTTCAGTACACTCATCATAGAAGCATCATAAATTCCCCGCTTGGTCATATCCATACGGCCGTCACGAAGCATTTTTTGATATTTGGTCTTGTCTTCTGCACTCAGGTTCATTTTATATTTGGCTGGAATACCGGCTTCTAAACGGTTGATCATCGCCATGCTCTTTGGCAAGTTCTTAACAAACCAATCACGTGATTTCTGTCCAAAACCTGCCGGGAAGCTTTCAGGACGGATCACAAAGTCTGAAGTGACATGCAGCACCGGGAAGTTAAACATCGCGCCACTATTACCCAAGCCTTTATAGATTTCTAGTGGCTTATAAGCATAAGCAGGTGCACCTACCATATCTACCTGACCATTATTAAACTTGGCCACAAAGTTGGATACATCAGACACGACTGCCTGGGCACCTACACGCTGCACCATGATTTTTTGTGCATCGTCATAGCCCAGTACAGCAAACTTTTTACCGGCGGCTTTTTCAATCGAGTTGATGTTTTTGTCACGCACAAAGATAAAAGCCGAGCCCAGTGGTGCAATACCGGCAATTTCATATTTTTTGCCGCCTAAATTACTGACCATTTTGGCAGCATTACGTTTATCCAAAGCGAAGGTAATGGCACGCTGTGCAATCGCATTACTTGGCACGCCGCCTAGCGCATCAATAGAGCCAGCAAATTTATTGTATTGACGTGCACGCATCGCCGTCATAAATACGCCGTCACATTTACCTGCTTTAAAATCATTATCTGCAACTGCTTCATCCTGACGGGCAATCAGATTAATTTCTGCCCCCCATGATTTCGCTGCCAGTGCCCATTCCTGAGCCATCTGGAAAGACTCACCAGATTTGCCCAGTAAGTCGAAAACACAGATATCGACTTTTTTCGCTTGCGCTGTACCTGCGAAACTAACGGCAGAAAACGCCGCCAATGCTAGAAGTGTTTTTTTCATTCTAATAATCCTTGCAAAATCTTGTTCTTCGATGGAGTTTCCATACTTGTGACAAATATTAGCAAGTTTCTTTAAAAAAAATAGAGTATTTACTCCATTATATTTAGGGAGTTTGTCCCCTATTATCAAAATGTGTCCCGTATTCACATTTTAGATATAAGGAAGTCCATAGATATCAATTTTTTAGTGATTTATTTAAAATCCCAAAAACTTACATTTTTTTAATTCAATTTACAAACAAATACATTAGATCACTATTCTCCGCCTAATGAGCATTCAAAATTGGTACGTTCTACCGTACAACGCGCACGTTTCAATACCCGCATCATATTCGCGTCATAGATGCCCTGATTAGTCAGATCAATCCGGCCATCTCGGAGAATTTTCTGGTAACTGGTATAGTCCTCACGACTTAAATTGAGCGTATATTTAGCTGGAATTTCTGCTTCCATACGTTTAACAGTAGCAATAGTTTTCGGTAACTGTTTAATGAACCAGGCACGTGATTGTGCTGCAAACTTGTCCGGAAATTTATTTGGCCGAATAATTAAATCTGCCGTCACATTTACTACAGGAAACTTGATCATTGCACCTTTATTCCCCAAGCCCTTAGACAGTTCTAGCGGCTTAAAAGCATAAGCAGGTGCCGCCACAATATCGACTTCGCCCTGATTAAAACGGCGAATAAAATTAGAAATTTCCGACATAACTGGTACAGCTTCAATCCGGTTGACCATGGCTTTTTGTGCATAGTCATAATGCAAAACTGCAAATTTCTTATCTTTCACCTGTTCAATCTTGTTTATGGCACGATCCCGTACAAAAATATATGCCGTACCAATTTGCACAATTCCGGCAACTTCAAACTTGTCTTTGCCAATGTTAGACACCAGACGTTTGGCATTTCGCTGATCCAGTACATAGCTAATGGCTTTCATGGCGATATCATTGCTAGGCACACCACCGATGGCATCAATTGAACCGGCAAATTTGTTATAGGCCCGGGCACGCATGGAGGTCATAAACAGACCATCACATTTGCCTGCTTTAAAGTCCTGATCGACTTTGGCTTCATCCTGATAAGCAAGCAGTTGTACTTCAGTCCCCCATTGCTTGCTCACTAACTGCCATTCTTCTAGTAACTTGTAAGATTCACCAGATTTGCCCAATAAATCAAAGACGCAGATATCTACCTTGGCAGAACTCATATTTGAGGCAAGTACAGTCAAGGCTGCTAAAATCAAAGATCCTTTCTTCATTTTGCTCTACTCTATTTATTCTTGGTTATTTTTTACTGAAATTTATATTTCAATATCATCTTGTTTTGTCATTAAAAATACCTGTTCTATTTAAACATAGATTCAAAAATATGAATCTATGTTATGGATGAAGTGCAGGATCCTGTGAATTCTCCAGCAAGATTTTTTTATTTTGATGGGCTTTCCTTTAGAATAGCGCCATTCTTCTTGTCGAATGTCAGTACAGTTCCATGATTCAGTTAGATCAGTTAACCATACGCCGCGGTGGACGCATCCTTTTCCAGAAAGCCTCCATGCAATTGCATCCTGGATGGAAAATTGGCCTGACCGGTGTCAATGGAGCCGGCAAGTCGACCCTATTTTCAGCACTCTTGGGTGGGATTGAGTCTGACAGTGGTTCCCTGACCCGTCCTGCAGTCTGGACTGTGGCGCATATGGCCCAGGAAATCAAAGCCTTGAATATGAAGGCGATTGATTTTGTCCTGTCCGGTGATGAGGAATACTGGGATATCCAACAAAAGCTGAATCATCCTGAACAACTGGATGATGCTGAACTGGCACGCCTCTATGGCCGCTTTGACGAAATTTCCGGTTATGTAGCATCATCTAAGGCTTCACAGCTGATGGCAGGTTTGGGCTTTATGGATTATCAATCCGAGCTGGATGTTGCCAGTTTTTCAGGGGGATGGCGTATGCGTCTGAATCTGGCGCGTACCCTGATGAGCCGTTCTGATCTGTTATTACTGGATGAACCGACCAACCATTTAGATTTAGATGCGATTCTTTGGCTAGAAGACTGGCTCAAAGCCTATGAAGGTACCTTGGTGCTGATTTCACATGACCGCGATTTCCTGGATGCCATTACCGATCATATTTTACATATCGAAAATCAGGAATTGACCTTATATACCGGTAACTATTCGACTTTCGAGCGCACCCGTAGCGAACGTCTGGCACAGCAGCAACAAGCCTATGAAAAGCAACTTGAAGTGCGTGCCCATCTGCAAAAATTTATTGACCGTTTTAAGGCCAAAGCCACCAAGGCAAAACAGGCCCAGAGCCGAATCAAGCAGCTGGAGCGTATGCAGGAACTCTCCGTTGCGCATGTAGATACGCCGTTCACTTTCAGCTTCCGTGAACCAACCAAAATGAGTTCACCATTACTACAGCTGGAAAATGCCGATATCGGTTATGGCGACAAGCTGATTGTGCGTAATGTTACCCTGCAAATTACTCCCAATAGCCGTATTGGTCTGCTGGGGATGAATGGTGCTGGCAAATCGACTTTGATTAAATCTCTCGTCGGTGATTTAGCTTTAATTAAAGGTCTTCGTAAAGACTCGGAATTGTTAAATATTGGCTACTTTGCCCAGCACCAGATGGATGCACTAGATGGCAGCGCCAGTCCGATGTTGCAGCTGGCACGTATTGCTGATCCTAAAATCAGTGAGGCCAGCTTGCGTTCTTTCCTCGGCAGCTTCGGCTTTAGCGGCGAACGCATGGATACACCAAGTGAAAGTTTCTCGGGCGGTGAACGCGCCCGTTTAGCACTTGCATTAATCGTATGGCAACGTCCAAACGTGCTGATTCTGGATGAACCAACCAACCATCTGGACCTGGATATGCGTCATGCTTTAACGATGGCACTACAAGATTTCGAGGGTGCTGTCGTGCTGGTTTCGCATG
Organism: Acinetobacter sp. UBA3132; assembly: GCF_002364825.1. Classification (NCBI taxonomy): domain Bacteria; kingdom Pseudomonadati; phylum Pseudomonadota; class Gammaproteobacteria; order Moraxellales; family Moraxellaceae; genus Acinetobacter; species Acinetobacter sp. UBA3132. The sequence goes on from NZ_DEZM01000046.1 coordinate 15,351, forward strand.
AACGTCAGCTGATCGCCAGTGTCTGTGATGAGCTGCTGTTAGTTCATAACGGCAAATGTACTGAATTTGATGGCGATCTGGTGGCTTATGCCGAGTGGTTACGTCAGGCACGTGCAGAATTATTAAAAAATGCGCCTAAAACTGCTGAAGTGGTGAAAACACAGCAAGCTGAAGCGAAACCTATACCAAGTAAAATGGATAAAGAAGCCCAACGCAAGGAAGCTGCTCGCCAACGTGAGCAGACTCGGCCGATTCGCAAAAATATTGAAAAATGTGAAAGCCAGATCGGAAAGTTGCAGCCAAAACTCGCTGCAATTGAAGAAAAGCTGGCAGATACTGGTCTGTATGATGCAGCGCGTAAGGATGAATTGCTTAAGCTCATGAATGAGCAGACTGAACTGAAAGCACAACTGGAAACTGCTGAAGAACAGATGCTGGAACTGATGATGGAATTAGAAGAACTGGAACAGTCTTTCCAGGAAAGTTAATTTTAATATTCATTTAAAGCTTCAAAGATCAGTAACTACAGTTACTGATCCTTTTTTTATGGGTTTATATTTTCTCTGCTATTAGTAAATCTTTTCTCTTACCTATTTTCCTACACTTCTCAGCTTTGTTAATCATTTACTCGATTTTTGACATATTTTGTAGTGAATTACGCAAGTACTATATAAGTTTATTGTTTAAACACTCGGCTTCCTTATTTCATACATTAATTTACAGCTTTAGGTCAGGTTATAAGGCTCTAATAAAAAGGCTTTTTAATAATCAGCAGCCTTATTTGAGACTATTTATGTTGAACTAGAGAGGAAATCCGCATGCGTGCTCTTACCTATCATGGTGCTCGGGATGTACGAGTTGAATCTGTTCCAGATCCAGTGATTCAGGAACCAGATGACGTTATTTTAAGGGTGACAGCCACCGCTATCTGTGGCTCAGATCTACATCTATACCGGGGTAAAATCCCGGCCACTGAAGACGGTGATATTTTCGGCCATGAATTTATGGGAGTTGTAGAAGAAGTCGGCCCTGCAGTGACAGAAGTCAAAAAAGGTGACCGGGTGATCATTCCCTTTGTCATTGCATGCGGTCACTGTTTTTTCTGTGAACATGAACTCATGGCTGCCTGTGAAAATACCAATACGGGTCGTGGTGCGATCCTGAATAAAAAACAGATTCCACCAGGAGCGGCCTTGTTTGGCTTTAGCCATCTGTATGGTGGTGTTCCGGGTGGTCAGGCTGAATATGTGCGAATTCCCAAAGGCAATGTCGGACCGTTTAAGGTTCCCGGATCCCTACCTGATGAAAAAGTATTATTCCTGACCGATATTTTGCCAACAGCTTGGCAGGCGGTAACCAATGCTCAAGTCACCCGTGGTTCTACAGTGGCGATTTATGGTGCAGGTCCAGTCGGTCTGTTATCTGCAGCTTGTGCACGAATGCTCGGTGCCGAACAGATCTTCATGGTAGACCATCACCCTTATCGCTTGCGATTTGCTCATCAAACCTATGGGGTCATTCCGGTCAACTTTGATGAAGTCGATGCAGCTGAATTTATTATTCAAAATACAGCAGGTTATCGTGGTGTTGACGCGGTTATTGATGCCGTTGGTTTCGAAGCCAAAGGTAGTGTTCTGGAAACCGTAATGACCAACCTGAAATTAGAAGGTTCGAGTGGTTCAGCGCTCAGACAATGTATTGCAGCAGTCCGACGCGGCGGTGTGGTGAGTGTACCGGGGGTTTATGCCGGTCCAATTCATGGCTTCCTGTTTGGTGATGCCTTTGACAAAGGTTTGACTTTTAAAATGGGACAAACCCATGTACATAAATACTTGCCGCAGTTGCTCGAACATATTGAAAATGGAGATCTGTCTCCAGATGTGATTATTACCCATCGCATGAAACTGGAAGATGCTGCGGAAGGTTACCGTATTTTTGATAAGAAGGAAGAAGACTGTCGTAAAGTCATTCTGACACCGTAAATGTACTAAAAAAATAAAAAGCGCCTTCTAGGCGCTTTTTATTCTTTAATCAAGACAGATCAAATCACCTGTTTTTATTTTTCAATTTTCTTCATCAAAAACTCTGTTTAACAGAAGTTATTTAATTTTTACTTCTCTTTTTAACTTGTAGAAAATAGCTCAGACAAGTCCGAACATAAATACTGATCTAGAAAAGCAACCTAAAGAATAAACCCATAATAACTATATTTAATCTAGGGCGTGTCCTCATTTGGC
>NZ_DEZM01000138.1:0-410 GCF_002364825.1 Acinetobacter sp. UBA3132
TCATTTCGCCACTTATGTCAATCACAGTATGTTTTTCACTATTTTATTTACATAATTATCACTTTTAATTGAGCTACTCTAATTTGGTTCATATCTTTGTAATTCTTATCCTTCATTCAAAATGCTATTCTTCTTATTCAATTTTTAAGAGCGCTAAAATTTTTTAATAGATTAATTTTTAAATAAAATTCTCATCATTTATTTTATGAAAATAGATATTACTTGGCTTACTCTCCTGGAATTTATAAAAGGCCTATTTCTTACCATCTCGCTTGCACCATTCAATAACTCAAGGGACAATAAGCAAAATTTATCTTGTAGTTAATCCCATGTCCCAACCTTTAGATGTATTAGGCGGAATTACCGCTGAACAATTCCTTGCTGAATACTGGCAGAAAAAACCTCTCCTT
>NZ_DEZM01000138.1:574-6509 GCF_002364825.1 Acinetobacter sp. UBA3132
CAGAAAAAACCTCTCCTTGTACGTAATGCCATGCCTGAAATTTCTGGCCTGCTTGAACCTGATGATGTCTTGGAGCTGGCTCTGGATGAAAACGTGACTGCACGCTTGATCAAGCAAAAAGACCGCGACCCGAACCAATGGTCAGTGAAATCTTCACCTTTACTAAAAGCTGATTTCCAGAAGATGCCTAAATTATGGACACTCCTTGTTCAGGCAGTAGATCACTATTCCTTTGATCTATCGGAACTCTGGAAGAAATTTCCATTCATTCCACAATGGCGCCGTGATGACATCATGGTGTCGTATGCGCCTCAGGGTGGTTCTGTAGGCAAGCATTTCGACTTCTATGATGTTTTCCTTGTACAAGGTTATGGTCAGCGTCGCTGGCAATTAGGTCAGATGTGTAATGCAGAAACTGAGTTTGTTCCGGGTCAGCCATTAAAATTACTTCCAGAAATGGATGTAAACTTTGATGAAGTTCTTGCTCCAGGTGACTTACTATATGTGCCACCTGGGCTTTCACACTACGGCGTAGCTGAAGATGACTGTTTAACTTTCTCTTTTGGTTTCCGTATGCCAAATGTCAGTGACATGATGGACCGTGTTGGAGACAAGTTTGCTGAAAATGAAGTTTTACGTAATCCCCTGACTGATATCATTCGTGATCAAATCAGTGCTGCCGGTGAAGTCACAGCTAATGAGCTTGAATATCTGAAAAGTAAAGTCATGGAGCAGTTACATAACTCCAATGTACTTGAAGATGCCATCATGAGCCTGATGTCTGAACCTAAATACCCAGAAAATATTCCAGAAGCAGAAGAAATTGGTACTGGCGACCTGGAAGAAGCATTAGACCAAGGCTATAGCATTATGCTCGAGCCAGCATCACGCCTGCTTTATACTGAAGAAGATGATGAAATACTATTCTGGGGCAATGGTGAAGGTTTATGTATCTCGGAAGCTTTTGCAGAAAAACTCAAGCTGATCGCCAATGGTGAATCTGTGATGCTCAATCTGGACTTTGCTGATGAAGATATGCTAGAAGACCTGGCAGATCTGCTCAATGAATCCATCCTGATGCTGGTTCCGCCTGCTGAAGAATAAGAAACAAAAAAAGAGGGTCATTTGATCCTCTTTTTTTGTTAGTGACCCAGGAAATTCTTTAATTAAAAAATTTACGAAAATTAAGCGCCATACTGACCTTTTAGATATTTCACAATATCTTTAGATTCGAACATTTTTACATTGGTATTCGGATCGACCAGATAAGGCACCTGGATATTGTTCCCCATCATGGTGAACAGCTGTTCGCGTTTACCGCCTGGCAAGGGCTCATATTTTCCTGGCTTTAGGCGTAGCTTGGCTGGGCCATAATCTTGCCAGCGTTCTTTCGCCACATTGTGGTAGATATAAGGAATTTCCAGCTCAGACAATACACCACGGACTATACGGGTATACGGGCTGGCTTCAAACCCCCACAGCTCCAGAAGCTGTTCAGGTGCAGGTTTATTTTTCTTTAATGGTTTTGCCATACCACCGCGTAAACCGTTGACCATCGTACCGGCAATTGCAGCCACCGGCACCTTTGGATAATTTGAATATTTCGCCGGAGTCTTACCAGTTTTGCCATAATGCTTAAACAGGTGGTGAATGATATCCTGAGATTCGTAAAGCTTATCTCCCGTATTTTCATCTACTAAAAATGGGAACTGGAGTTTGCCTCCCTGCTGTTTTACTTCAGGACGGAAGCGTTTACCGCCTCGTGGGCATGGATACACTTCATAATCAAGGTTGAGTAAAGTCATCACTTCACGGACACGGCGACAGAATGGCGAGCCTTCGTACTCATAAAGCTTTAAGGGTTTTTCAGGCTGGTTTGGAAATGGCGTTCCGGAAACTCCTCGTCCACCTTCCAGAAATGCGGATGCCAATGCCTGTACTACTTTAATCTGATGGCCTAACATATCGTCTGTCCTCTTTATTGTTTTAAAGCCGTGAAAGCAGCAATCTAAACTGCCTGACTTTCACGGTATAGCTGATTTTTGTATGTTTTCAATAAACAGGATTAGTCCACCAGTTTTTCTTTAGACAGCACGATCCCGTTATTGTCCGCATAAACGTATTCACCTGATTGAAAAGTCACGCCGCCAAAGTACAGTGCAACATCGACTTCCCCAATACCTTTGCGGTTGCTCTTTTGAGGAATCGAAGCTAAGGCATGCACACCAAGATCCAGTTCGGCAATCGCATCCACATCACGTACACAACCGTAAATAATTACACCATTCCAGTGATTCTTCACTGCTGATTCAGCAATCAGGTCACCCATCAGTGCACAGCGCATCGAAGCACCACCATCCACCACCAGGACTTTGCCTGCACCATCGGTTGCCAGTAATTCTTTGACACGAGAATTATCTTCAAAGCACTTTACTGTGACAATCTGGCCACCAAAGCTTTTACGTGCACCATAGCTTTTAAAAAACTTGCCATCCAGGCATGGTGTTACGACTTGCAGGTCTTTATCTGGATTATCATCAAGCAGGTCACAAGTTACAAATGGTACGCTGGACACGATTTTTACCCTCATTTCATTTTTTGTATGGCTAAATTATCATAAATTTCAAATTTCACAGTCTGATTCAGGGCTGCATATACCATAGTATGAGCTACCTGCTCGGCTGTCACTGGCTTGTATTTAAAAGAATCCGGTACCAAATGCGAAAACTTGCCATAGAGTTTCTGTGCAGCATCTTCCAGTAAACGTTGATGACCACGTTCACCCATTAATAAAGATGGCCGGATCAGACTGATTCGTTCCAGCGTTAAGGTCTGGATATAATCTTCCAGCTCGCCTTTGACCCGATTATAGAAAAACCAGGATTCAGCATTCGCCCCCATGGCACTAATCAGCAGATAATGCGCATCCGTCTGTTGAACCAGCTCAGCAAAATGGGCATTGATGGTATAGTCCACATTATAAAAAGCATCTTTGGAACCTGCCTGCTTTAAAGTTGTACCTAGACAGCTGAAAGCATGGGTATGTCCGCTGACATCCTGATCATTCAACATCAGAAAATCCTCAAAGACCAGTTGTTTGACTTTGGGCCATTGCTCAAACTCTGGCTGGTGCTTGCGTACCACGACACTGATACGCTTGCAGCTCGGCTCATTAACCAGCTGTTGTACCAAGCTCTTACCCACAAGACCTGTGGCACCAATGATGATTGGATATGTTATGGTTTTAGTCATTTTTTGTACGATCTCCCTGCCTGAATACTAATCTAACGTTTTCTTTAGAATTTTTCTGCAACTAAAATGTTGTCAAAGCATGTCAAGACTTGACTTAAGCCCTCAGTTTCCTCAAAATATGGCACTTGTTTACGGGCTGGTGATAGTTCTTCTGATGTTGGTTTTCAGTTGAGTTTCAGCCCGCCCAGACCAATCTATTTCAAGGAGTGCACGAGTGGCAAACTCTGCTCAAGCTAAAAAACGTGCTCGTCAAAACGTTAAAGCACGCAAACACAACGCAAGCTTGCGTTCTATGGTTCGTACCTATCTTAAACGTACAGTAGCTGCTATTGCTGCTGGCGACTATGCTGTTGCTACTGAAGCTTACAAAAAAGCTGTTCCAGTAATCGACCGTATGGCTGACAAAGGTATCATCCATAAAAACAAAGCAGCTCGTCATAAGAGCCGTTTGAACGCGCAAGTTAAAGCATTAGCTTCTAACTAATCGCAAATGAAAAAAGCCCTTTTAGGGCTTTTTTTGTGCCCAAAATTTAGTAAATCAACAAAATGATCTATTCAATAAAAAGACAATTTTTGAATAAATAAACTTTACAAGATTATTTCCACTCAATTCTTCTTCCTTATTTCCCAATATTTTTAAAATATTCTTTAAAACTTATGGAATCCTATTTCCTGCCCAAAATAGGATTGATAAAAATAAGAACGGAAATATCAGCCAGTTTAATATTTGAATTATTGATCCTTATCCATAGAATGTGGCGTTGTGGTCTTGTCCTGCTCTGGCGAATCCGTATCACGTTTCTGACAGGCGCTTAGACCCACTATAATAACCAAACTTAAAATTGTGATGGTTTTCATTGTTTTTCCCATACTTGAATATCTGCTTAGATATCAGCATAGTGATTTTTGATGATTATTCTATTTCACTTTCATAAGACAAATGTAAAAAGCTCAACCATCATGATTGAGCTTTTAACTTATTTCCTGGTGTGTAATTCCGCATTCTGAAACTGGGAAATATCCAGTTCATGTACCTTACCGCGCCAGATCCATTTCAGTTTAGACTCCTCAAACACATCGCCTTCAAACCAGACAAACAAACCTTCCATCATTTTCGGCCAGTCTTCCCGGCTAACTTCCTGATGACCTGACATGACTGCAATCATGGCTGCCAGAATCGTGTCATGACTTACTGCCAGACTGAGTCCATACGGCGTTTTTGGATGCGTGTTATAGATTAACTCCAGGACATCGACCACACCATGAATCGGATGCTTCATGCCCGGCAAGGCGTTATTCACAAAACTATTAATAAAACCTAATGCACCCTGTTTCTTGAAATATGGCCCAGCCTTCTGAATATCCAGTACAAAACTGCCAGGCTCGACCAGTAAACCTTGTTCGATAATTTCAATGTTATGGGTATGCGATGCCTTATTGGTTGCATCTGCACCTTCAATCATAAGAACTGCAGTATCGACACAACGCTGAATAGGACTAGAAATACAATGCTGAATATGACGATCAGTTTGATTGACCAGATAAGCCCCCCACTCCTGCGCCAGATCACGCCCCTGTGATGTTAATTGCAAGTCATAGCCTGCCAGGCCCTGACCGGCCACCTCTTCACGCAAGGAATGACGCGTAAACAGAGTCACAGGTGTCTTCGTATCAGGCAATAAATCTATTGCACTGAGCATGCTCGGTGGAAGCAGTTTTAATGCCACAATCTTGCCAACTGGTCTATCAACGGAATCAGCTTCACTATAACATGAACGTTACACAGCTCAATCACTACCTTGCATATCAGCCAGCGCTTTAAAGGCCAATATCTTCATCTCTTTGGTCTTATAAGCAATAAAACCACTATTTAATAAGGTCTCGCGCTGGTTATAGCTAAATGGCCGCCCCTTAAAATCTACTAAACCGCCGCCAATACGTTCCAGCAGACATTGACCGGCACTGGTATCCCATTCACAGGTCGGATGGAAGCGCGGATAAATATCCACCTGATCTTCCAGAATCATGCAAAATTTATAAGCACTGCCAGCTTTAAACTCCTCAAACTCAGTAAATTTAGCCAGACTTTCCAGATAAGCCGCATATTTAGGCTTTTTTTGGCTACTCTGACTTAGACCAATATGCACCGTGTCTTGTTGAGATGCTGGAAAATATTCATGCCAGCAATCTTGCTGAATGTCATATTTTAGCGGCATACCTTGTTCTGGACAGAAATAGATAAGCTGTTGTGCCGGAATTGCAAGAATGGCAAAAGTCGTCAGATTGTCTTTGACCAGGCTCAGATTAATAGTGAATTCGGGTCGTTGATGCAGAAATTCCTTGGTACCGTCCAGAGGATCGAGCAGCCAGAATGCAGACCATGCCTGACGGTCCTCCTGTTTACCTTCTTCAGAAAGTAACGGTAAATCAGAAATTTCAGCGAGGACCTGAGTCAGAAAAGTATTGACGCGGTAATCGGCTTGCGTCACAGGCGAATCATCCTTTTTCCTTTCAATGTCAAAAGCAGCACCGGAACAATATTGCTGATATTCTTCTCGCAAAATTTCACAAGCCTGTGTCAAAATGGGCACAAACTGCAAAATCATCGGATCTTGTGGTGCTGTTGTTGCTTTAAACATAGAAAACCTTATATGCCGAATTGCTCAGAAAAACCGCCCATTAT
>NZ_DEZM01000138.1:6643-35096 GCF_002364825.1 Acinetobacter sp. UBA3132
TCAAACCGCCCATTATTTTTGATATGGACGGGACCCTACTTGATCTTGCCTATGACGATTTCATCTGGAATGACCTGCTTCCTGTCCGCTATGCTGAAACGCACCATTGCAGCCTGGAGCAAAGTCGAACAACGCTTTATGCATTCTATCAAGAACATAATCATACCCTAAACTGGTACTCATCGCGCTTCTGGACAGCTAAAGTCGAAGTGGATGTTCTGGCGATGCAAATCGAGCATAAATCCAAAGTCGCATTAAGACCACAGGCACTGGGGTTACTGGATTATCTAAAGGCAAACGGCTACCCGATCTGGCTGGCCACCAATGCCGACTGTGCCGGACTCAGCTTCAAATTGGAACATCTGCAACTCAAAGATTATTTTGACGTGATTGTCAGCTCTGAAACCATCGGGCATGCCAAGGAGTTTGTTGAATTCTGGCAAGGTCTAAACGCCCTGCATCCTTTTGATCCTGAGCAGGTCTATTTTATTGATGACACAGAAAAAGTATTGAATGGTGCCAAAGCCTATGGCATTCAGAATCTGTTCAGTATTAAACAGCCCTCCTCCAGCAAAGTTTCTCGCGAGACTTGCAATTACCCGATGCTGCACCAATTAACAGATTTAATCACATATTTAAATCAGGCTGAGGTTAACAAGCAATATGCGTAAATCGTCTTTACCCGAAGATGCGGTAGGCATGCGTATAGATAAATGGCTGTGGGCGGCACGTTTTTTCAAAACGCGCTCCATTGCCAAGAATGCCATTGAAGGCGGCAAGGTGCATATTGGCGGCGAACGTGTCAAAGTCTCCCGTGAAGTCCGGATCGGCATGGAAATCACGGTTCAACAAGGCATTGACAAGAAAACTGTTGTTGTCAAAGAACTATCTGATGTCCGTGGCCCTGCTCCAGTTGCGCAAACACTTTATGAAGAAACTGAAGTCAGTATTGCCCGACGGGAATTGATTGCATCACAAAGAAAGTTGCATAATCTTGCTCGTCCGGATCACCGACCAAGTAAAAAAGATCGCCGTGACATCAGCAAATTTAGAGACGAAAATAGTCAGCTATTTGACCAGCATTGGTCATATAATGATGATTAAATTCAAGCGTCAGCGTATGTCGTACATGCGCTGAATTTTATAGAATATCAGGGAACTTTCTGTCACTATTATACCTGTGGAACAAAGCTCTAATTTAAGACATCCACTTGAGTACTAATTTAGTGACATCGTATTGAGGTTGTAAGATGGATGAGAATAAAAACAAGGCGCTGAATGCTGCCTTAAGCCAGATTGAAAAACAGTTTGGCAAAAACACAGTAATGCGTCTTGGTGACAATACCGTTCAAGCAGTTGAAGCTGTATCTACAGGTTCTTTAACGCTTGATATCGCGCTCGGTATTGGTGGTTTACCAAAAGGCCGTATTATCGAGATCTATGGTCCTGAATCTTCAGGTAAAACCACAATGACATTACAAGCGATTGCAGAATGTCAAAAAGCTGGTGGTACTTGTGCATTCATCGATGCTGAACATGCGCTTGATCCTCAATATGCACGTAAATTGGGTGTAGATATCGACAACCTGCTGGTATCTCAACCCGACCACGGTGAACAGGCACTTGAAATTGCCGACATGCTGGTACGTTCAGGCGCGATTGACCTGATCGTTGTCGACTCCGTAGCTGCCTTAACCCCTCGTGCTGAAATTGAAGGCGAAATGGGTGACTCACACATGGGTCTGCAAGCACGTTTGATGAGCCAGGCACTGCGTAAAATCACTGGTAATGCCAAGCGTTCAAACTGTATGGTGATCTTCATTAACCAGATCCGTATGAAAATTGGTGTGATGTTTGGTAGTCCGGAAACTACTACTGGTGGTAATGCACTGAAATTCTATGCTTCTGTACGTCTGGATATCCGACGTATTGGTCAGGTAAAAGAAGGCGACGAAATCGTTGGTTCTGAAACTAAAGTTAAAGTTGTGAAGAACAAAATGGCGCCTCCATTTAAGGAAGCTCTATTCCAAATTCTGTATGGTAAAGGTGTAAACCATCTCGGTGAACTGATTGACCTTGCAGTACAGCAGGAAATCGTACAGAAAGCCGGTGCCTGGTACTCTTATCAAGGTGACAAGATTGGCCAAGGCAAGAACAACACCATTCGTTATCTGGAAGAGAACAAAGCACTTGCAGATACCATTGAAAAACTGATTCGTGAGCAGCTTTTGACGACAGGCAATGTGGTTGAAGATAAAGACGAAGAAGAACCAGCAGACTTTCTGGATGCATAATCCTTAAACGTCTTACAAAGCGCCCTACGGGGCGTTTTTGTTATTATGGAAAGGTAATAAAATGAATGGGATTCACTATGTCTGATGCAAAGTTCACTAAGCTCCTGGATTATGAAACCATCAAGCAACAGTTTGGCGATGCTCATGATTCGTCCAAGCCAGCAACTCTATCCCAAGCTGATACCCTGCCCGAGTTTGATCCTGAAGAAAGCTTATTTGATAACAAGCAGGAAGATAAAAAGAAACCGGGCTTAACCGGCTCCCGTTTGCGCTCCTATGCCTTTGCAGTACTGACTCGTAAGGAATACGCCAAAGCGGAACTGATCGAAAAACTGTGCTTATATGCAGAAAATCGTGATGAAGTACTAGAGCTTGTTGATGAGCTTTCCCGTGAGAATTACCAAAGTGATCAGCGTGTTGCAGAAACTTTACTTTCCAGCCAAAAGCGCAAAGGTAAAGGCCCGAATCAGATTAAAATGAAGCTGAAAAGCAAAAAGATTGATACAGCTTTAATTATAGATGAACTTAAAGAAACCGACTGGGTTCAGCAAGCTTATGAACTGAAGCTCAAGAAATACGGCCCTGAAGTTACAAAAGATCCCAAAGTCAAAGCCAAGCAGATCCGTTTTCTCATGTACCGGGGTTTTGAAATGGATGCCATTATGAAAGCGATTAACCGTAAAGCAGAAGATTGATTACTTATTCTAAAGGCCTGAATAACTAAAAGTCTTGAATATTGAATTTCATATAGTTTAGGAAACAAGCTTAAATCGAAAATAAAACAACCATGAACTGAGTATTCAAATAATAAGATATACAGCTTGAGCTTATAAATAAAAGATTAGATATGAGAATAGAAAATTCAAATTGGTATTGTTTTTATTAAATGAAAAATATGGTGGCAACCCTACCAGCAAAGCTTCGGCACATCGCAGTTCTACTACCGTTGCTACCTTCCGGTCCTGGCGGGGTTCGCAGAGTGCAATTGCGAAGTAACCGGCAGGGCTACCATTGCAAGAACAGAGTATAGAGATTTTTAATGAACTTGCAAGCGAGAGTACCAAAAAATCTGGTACAAGCTATCCGTTTGATTATTTTAAAAACAATGTAGGATTAATTCAGGATTTTCTGTAAATCCGAGATACAAATTCCTGCCCGAAAAACCCCTTCGACTTTGTAAAAGCATGTTGCAATTCCCGGCAATGCCGTTTTAAATGTGTGCCTATATATTGAATAATTTATTTGATTGACCGCCTTGAATTCTGGTTCATTCAAAACAACATGGATAAAATAGATGATGTTTAAAAAACATGTCTTATGCGCGTTCAGCATGCTCTGTACCACTTCACTTTTTGCTGCAGTTCCAATTGAATCTCGAGGCTTAAGCCAGGGTGGTAACAGTACAGCACCTACCAGCACCCTGCCTGCGATTTCCTCAGGAGTAGATACCCCAGTACAGACCAATATGAGCTGGCAATTGCTGCAAAAAAATCAGCAACTGGAAAGTGATATTCGTGGCTTGCGCGGCAAGATTGAAGAACAGGACAACGAGATCCAGTCACTAAAAAGTGAACTGGCTAACCGTTATGCCGATCTCGATCAACGTCTTGAGTTACTACAGCAAAAGATTGATCCTGAACAAGGCACTGAGGAGGATAATCAACAGGATACTGCACCCAGTTCAGGAGCAGGCAACAGCAAGTTAAGCCAAGCTCAGACATCAACAGCTTCGAGCTCTTCTGCCCAACCCTCCGAGTTAGAAAAAGCTGCATATACAGTAGCCCTGGATGCCTACAAGAATGGCGGTGCCGCAAAAGCGATTGCACCAATGCAGAATTTCATTAAGAATAATCCAAACAGCGTGTATATCAGCAATGCCTATTTCTGGTTAGCAGAGTTTAATCTGTCGATTGATCCACCGAATTTTACTGAAGCGAAGCGAAATTATGCCATTGTGGCAGACCGCTATCCAAATTCGGCAAAAGCTGCTCGTGCTTTGTATCAATTGTATAATGTCAGCAGTGAGGTAGAGAAAAACAAGACCTTGGCTGCACAATATAAATCTCGCTTGTTGAAAAATTATCCGCAGTCTGAAGAAGCTAAATTCTTTAAATAAAAAGATTCAGAAATGAAAAAGACACCTGAAAAGGTGTCTTTTTTATGAATAGTCTATTAACGCACAATACCACGTTTAGACTGCTCCAAAGAATCAAGCAAGCGCTGTGCTTCAGCCACTTCTGGCAGAATCTCTGCACGAATTTTTTCAATTGCTTCTTGTGTGGTTAAACCTGATTTATAGATCAGTTTAAATGCCTCACGTAGGCCATTGATTACATTTTTCGACCAACCCTTACGACGCATCCCTTCTACATTCATTGCAAATGCATGCGCAGGATTACCGGAAACCATTACATAAGCAGGCACATCTTTAAGAATCAGTGATGCACCACCGATCATGCTATAAGAATCAATCTTACAGAACTGATGGATACCTGAGTTCCCCCCAATCACCACATAATCACCCACATGGACGTGACCAGCTACACCCACATTATTTGCAAAGATATTGTGATCGCCCACCATACAGTCATGTGCAATATGCGTATTTACCATCAGCAGGTTATGACTGCCGATTTTGGTAATGCTATTGTCCTGAACAGTACCACGGTGCAGACTGCAATGTTCGCGAATCTTGTTATGATCACCAATCTCAAGCCAGGTTTCTTCACCTGCATATTTCAGGTCCTGACAAACTTCTCCCACACTCGCAAACTGGAAAATCTCATTGTGTTCGCCAATGCGTGTGTACCCACCCACAACGACGTGTGAATGAAGTTTGGTACCTGCACCAATAGTGACATTTGGCCCAATAATACAGTAAGGACCAATTTGAACATCTGAAGCAATTACTGCAGATGAGTCAATAATGGCAGTTGGATGAATAAGGGAGTTATTGCTCATGCCTGCTCGACTTTCTGATGCGAAACCATAATTTCCGCGGTTGTTGCGACTACGCCATCTACTGTGGCTATACAATTATATTTGTAAATGCCACGTTTTTGCATCACTAATTCAGCTTTTAATACCAATTGGTCGCCTGCAACCACTTGTTTTTTAAATCTAACCTTCTCAGCACCAGCAAAAAGGAACAAAGAGCCCTCTGTTGGAGTCTCATTGTTCATGACGAAACCAAGAATACCTGCTACCTGTGCCAATGCTTCTACAATTAGCACACCTGGCATGATTGGGTAATTAGGAAAATGGCCCTGTAAAAACTCTTCATTAATTGAAACGTTTTTATAACCCACGATGCCATTATCAGTAATATCTACCACGCGATCCACAAGCAGGAATGGATAGCGATGAGGCAAATACTCACGAATCTTTTGAATGGTCATTGGCAATTCAGGCTTCGTGAATGTAGGCAAATTCGATTCTGTCATCATAATTATTTACGCAACTTAAATGTTGATTCAATGGACTCAATTTGAGACTGCATATGATCAAGGCGTTTCATTACCTGGGTCAATGGCACATCTGCTAATTGTCTAATGCGAACCACTGTGCGCTTCCACTTCTGATTTTCAAACAATCCGATACCTGAAGAATATTTTCCAGCTTCAGAAATATTATTTGTCACCATTGACATTCCGGTCAAAGTCACATTATCCGCAATATTCAGGTGTCCTGAAATCGCTGTAGCCCCACCAATGATACAGTTTTTGCCAATACTGGTACTGCCTGCAATCGCTGTTTTTGCTGCAATGGCAGTGTTGGCACCAATTTTAACGTTATGGGCGACTTGCACAAGGTTATCAATAATGACGCCATTTTCCAGAATTGTGTGATCCAGAGCACCACGATCAATACTGCAATTAGAACCAATACGGACATCATGACCAATACGTACCGACCCTAATTGTGCAATACGGTGCCATTTACCTTGATAAGGCGCAAAGCCAAAACCTTCACTGCCAATGACGCTATTGGCATGGATACGTACCCGGTCACCAATTTTTGTCGTACCGGTCAAGGTGACGTGAGCATCAATAAAACAGTCTTTACCAATTTCTACCTGGTTATCCATCTGTACATGGGACTGAATGACCGTATTTGACCCGACTACACAATTTTCACCGATCACCACATAGTGACCAATATAGGCATCATCTGCAATTACAGCCGAAGGATGAATCTGTGCCGTACTTTCTATACCACGTTGAGTCTGCTTTTGCTCAAATACATGAGTCAGCATTGCAAAAGCAAGATAAGGATTTGCCACGACAATAAAGTTGTGATGTGAACTTAGCTGTGTTTTAAGCTCAGCTGTCACAATCAGAGCACCTGCCTGGCTTTGAGCTGCCTGTTCCAGATATTTATCAGCAGTAACAAATGCCAGATCCTGTACTGTTGCATGCTCAAGACTTGCCAAGCCTCTTAACTGCAAATCGGACTGACCTATACACTCACCTTGCACCAGACGAGCGAGGTCAGCTAATTGAAGCTGTTGATGATTCATTGATTATTTAATTGCATTAACCTTTTGAATCATTTTATCAGTTAAATCATACTTAGGGTCATAGGCAAGCGCGCTATTTTTATTCAAAACCACATCCAGCTTGTTTTCTTGACGTAATTGTTCAGCGACTTGCTTCACACGTGCATCAAATATAGTACGAACCTGCTGAATAGAGCTTTGCGCACTAGTCTGTATAGCTTGCTGTAACTGACCTAACTCTTTAAATTTTGCCTGATATTGTTCTTCGAGCTTTTTCTTATCTGCTGCACTCATTTTAGGGTTTGCCTGGGCACGTTGCTGAATGGCTTCCAATTCTTTATTTAGCTGCTCAATTTTGGCGGTTTGTGGTTTGATAGTCTGCTGGAATGACGTATTTTGCTGTTTTAGATATGTGCTATTTTCCACCAAACGTTCCAGATCAATTACTCCCACACCAGCTGCCTGTGCCGTTGAAGTTAAAGTTGCCACAGCGATACCGATCGCCATCATCATTTTTTTCATCTGTATTTCTCTATCTATAAAAATGGCCTTAAAAATAGTAATTTCTTACTATTCACAAGGCCAAGTAATATTAACTTTGGTTAATTAAATTAGAAGGTACGACCAATTTCGAATTGAATACTCTTGGTATCATCACCTTTTTTATCATTCAACGGATATGCATAACTTAATGATAATGGGCCGATCATAGTAATCCAGGTAAAGCCGGCACCCACGCTATAACGCATGTTATCCAGTTCAAAACCGAAGTTGTCTTTACAGTACTGTTTAGCATCTACACCTAGATCACTTGAACCACCAGTTAAGTACAAATTACCTCTTGGCACATCACATTGAGTATCAAAGACCTGTGCACCTTCAGCAAATAGTACTGGACGCACCTGACGTGCCCAATCTCCTTTAAATGGAACTGGAAGCACCAATTCTGTACCAAACTGAACTAAAGCATTACCGCCTACTTCTTCAGGATCATAATCGCGAGTACGTGATTCGTTATATGTAACACCTGGGTATTTAGGACCCAAAGTACTATTTTCATAACCACGGACTGAACCAAAACCACCCGCATAGAAGTTTTTATAGAATGGAAGATCATTACCATAACCGAGCTTACCATAGCCACGAACTACAAAATTCTTGCCTAACGGGAAGTAAGCTTGCGCATCGTAAGTCAGCTTTTGATATTCCACATCACTACCTGGCAAGGCAATTTCACCATTAATACGATGTGAGAAACCAGTTGTAGGGAAGATTGGGCGGTTTAAGGTATTATATGACCAGCCTAAATTAAGATTATAGGTCAGGAAATCCCCTTTAAACTCATCAGGGAAAGACTCCCAACCTTGATCATTCGTACCACAGGTTCTATCAGTTGCATTCCATAGTCCATCTGGACAATATCTTCCTGGGTTACCGGTTTCCTTACCATCATTTGCTAGCAAATAGTCACGAACATAGGTAGAAACGTATGGACCAGTCGTAACATCGGTCTGATCAATATTCAGACCAAAACTAATACTCTGGTTCTCATCGATTGGATAACCAAAGTTAATCCCACCACCAAAACTATCCGTTACATAGTTGTTGACGTTATAGTCATCATCCAGCTTGGTTTTACGGTAGTACAGGTTATAACCACGACGTACCCCATCAATAGTAAAGTATGGATCGGTTACACTCAGGTTATAGTAATCTTGAGTTTCAGAACGTGATAGATCTACCGATACACTATTCCCTGTACCCAGGAAGTTAGTTTGACTTAAACCAGCCTGGAAGGTCACACCACCACTTTGCGAGAAACCAACTGCCAAGGTACTTGTCCCGGAATGCTGCTCTTCAACCGCAACATTTAAATCAATCTGATCCGGCGAACCAGGAATACGCGCCGGTTTAATATCAACCGATTTAAAGAAACCGGTACGTTCCAGACGGACCTTAGACAGATCAATTTTTTCGTTACTCGCCAGTGCGCTTTCCATCTGACGCATTTCACGACGTAATACTTCATCCGCAGTTTTGTTATTACCAGTAAAATTAATGCGACGTACAGTCACCTGCTGACCTGGGTTGATGTAATAATTTAAGTCAACCAGTTTAGTATCTTTATTAATTTCTGGAACAACATTTACTTCAGCGAAATAATAGCCAGCATTACCATATTTACGCAGTAATAACTGTTTAACCGCATTCACTTTTTCCTGTGAATAAATTTCACCGTCTTTGTATAGTTGTAAAACTTTGAGTTCATCTGCTGAATAAAGCGCATCACCCAGGAATTTGGTCTCACCAAATTTGAATTGCTCACCTTCATCTACCGATACTTCAATAAAGACATTTTTCTTATCTTCACTCAGGTTCAGACTTGAGTTATTGATATTGAAGTTGATATAACCACGGTTTAAGTACATAGCACGCAAAGCTTCAAGGCTTGCTGCCATTTTCTCACGTGCATAACGGTCATTACGGGAAATAATCGAATTCCAAGAGCTTTCCTTGATTGCAAAAGCCTGCTTGATCTCATCTTCTTTAAAGACCGTATTCCCAATAATATTAATGTCAAAAACTTTTGCAGCCTTACCTTCCACAAATTCAATCAGCAGATCGACACGGTTATTTGGCTTCGGCGTGGTCTTTACTGTAATGTCTGCATCATAACGACCTTGCTGCATATACTGCTGTTCAAGCTCGGTTTCTACAGTTTGCAAAGCAGATTTTTTTAGAACCTCACCTTCAGCAAGACCCATTTTTTTCAAACCTTCTTCCAAAGCTTCCTTCGGAATCAGCTTGTTGCCTTTTAGTTCGATCTTGGAAATAACCGGGCGTTCAACCACCTGGAATACTAGCGTATTTCCAGCTTGAGTTGCCTTGATATCATCAAACAAGCCTGAGGCATACAGACTCCGGATCGCATTGGCAATAATCGGATCATTGACACGATCACCACTATTGATTGGCACCAGGCCATACACATTTTCGGGAGTGAGACGAACCAGTCCGTCAAATTTTATATCTTGTACTACGAATTCATCTGCTGCATATACTTGTTGTGCAACTGCCATAGCACTAACGAGTGCCAAAGGCATAAATAAATGTGTGTGCTGCATGCCAGTCTTTTCCGCTTGTTAATTTATTCCATCTACGTTGTTATAAACGCATAAAATCATTAAATAGTGCAAGTAGCATCATACTACCCAGCAATACCATACCAATTTTTAAGCCAACCAATTGTATTTGTTCAGAAACAGGTTTACCACGTAATAATTCAATAAAATAGTAAACCAGATGTCCGCCATCAAGCATTGGAATTGGCAGTAAATTTAATATCCCTAAACTTACACTCATTAGCGCCATAAAGGAAATAAAAGTTTGCCATCCCATTTCCGCACTTTGACCTGCCACTTTGGCAATCGTGATTGGACCAGATAAATTATCCAGACCAATCAGACCACGAACCATCTTCACAATCGAGTTAAGAATCATCGAAGACAGTTGTGTCGTTTTGTCAAAAGCCATGACCAGTGCTTCAGTCGGACTATATTGAATTGTCTGTTTATATTCTGCCGGGATGGTGATTTTGCCTGGGTCACTTTGTACACCCAGCATACCCGTCACTTTACCCATATTGTCACGTTTCGCCTGTGGCATCACCTGTAAATGCACCACCTGGTTATTACGTAACACAACTATTTTTAATAATTTTTCTGGTGATGCCTGGACAACCTGTACCACATCAAACCAGTTTTTCATCGCCACACCATCAATGGCAATGATCTTGTCACCTTCCTTCATGCCTTGGCGGATTGCAGCCCCATCCTCACTGAGCTTAGATACCACGGCAGGAATTTCTGGACGATACGGTATAAAACCTAAAGTATCCAGTGGAGACTGTGACTGATCTTTCAGAAAACTCTGAATCGGCAATTGGAAACTTTTTATCTGTCCATCACGTTCGGCCTGAATCGTAATCAGCCCGGTTTCACCAACACGATCAACCAAGGCATAATTCAGCTTTTCCCAGGTTGCGACTTCAGTGCCATCCACTGCGGTAATTTTGTCACCTTGCTGCATCTGTACAGCAGCTGCAGGTGTATTAGGCAAAACCTGACCCACACGGGTATTTAACTGCTCTTGTGCAGGTAAAAATAAAATCCAGAATAGAATCACTGCAAAGAAAAGATTAATTAAAGGACCAGCCGCAACAATCGCGATACGTTTCCATGGATGTTGACGATTAAATGCTTTAGGGAGGTCCTCTTCAGGTACATTACCTTCACGTTCATCGAGCATTTTGACATAGCCGCCAAACGGCAAAGCAGAAAGCTGATACTGGATACCAGACTTTTTTGAAGTCCATTTAATTAGCGTTGGACCAAATCCAATCGAATAAACTAAAACCTTTACGCCAAGTTTTCGAGCTACAAAGTAATGTCCAAATTCATGGATCGCAATCAGAGGACCTAATAACAGAATTGCAGCTGCGATAATAAACAAGGCGTTCATGGCTTAACTTCCTTTATTCACAACGAATTGACGGGCGATATCACGCGCCTGCCGATCAGCCTGAAGAATCACTTCCAGCTGATCTGCTGTCCGATTGTCCATCGAATTCAGCGTATATTCAACTATCTGAGGTATTTGAATGAAAGTAATTTTTTCATGCAAAAATGCTGCCACGGCAATTTCATTGGCTGCATTCAGAATAGCAGGCGCAATCCCGCCTTGCTGCATTGCCTGGCGTGCCAGTTTTAATGCAGGAAAACGCTGGGTATCCGGTTGCTGGAAATTCAGTTGTGAATGTACAAATAAATCTAATGGCGCGACATGCGTACTGATCCGCTCTGGCCATGCCAAGGCATGTGCAATCGGGGTACACATATCCGGGTTACCCATTTGCGCCAAAGTTGAACCATCTACATATTGAACCATGGAGTGAATAATACTCTGTGGATGCACGACAACTGTAACAAATTGTTCTTTTACTGCAAATAAATGACAGGCTTCAATCAGTTCCAAACCTTTATTCATCAAGGTTGCTGAATCTACTGAAATTTTCTGACCCATCGACCAGTTCGGATGCTTGCAGGCTTGTGCTGGTGTGACCGTCTGCAGCTGCTCGAAAGTATGATTTAAGAATGGACCACCAGAGGCAGTTAACAGAATCTGCTGTACACCCAGTTTTGGCTGACCGTTACGCTCAGCATCGAAGTAATTCGCCGGCAAACACTGGAAAATTGCATTGTGCTCTGAGTCCACAGGTAGCAATAAAGCCCCATGATCACGAGCAGCCTGCATCATAATATCGCCAGACATCACCAAAGCTTCTTTATTAGCCAACAGGACGCGTTTTCCCGCTTTGACCGCAGCCAATGTCGGCAAAAGGCCAGCTGCACCAACAATCGCCGCCATGACTACATCTACTTCTGGATGTTCAGCAACTGCAATCAAGCCTGCTTCATCCGGTAAAATTTCTATTTCGGATAACTGTTGCTGTTTCAGCAATTGTGCCAGTTCATCTACTTTAGAGGCTGGCACCACAGCGATTTTTGGTCGAAACTGCTTACAGATCTCGACCAGTTCAGCAATACGGCTTTGTGCAGTCACAGCATATACGCTGTAAGCTTCAGGATGTCGCTGCA
This sequence comes from Acinetobacter sp. UBA3132, assembly GCF_002364825.1. Taxonomy (NCBI): domain Bacteria; kingdom Pseudomonadati; phylum Pseudomonadota; class Gammaproteobacteria; order Moraxellales; family Moraxellaceae; genus Acinetobacter; species Acinetobacter sp. UBA3132. The sequence continues at coordinate 19,093 of NZ_DEZM01000138.1, forward strand.
GGATTTTTAAAGTACTTTGCCCAATAGAACCTGTAGCACCCAGTATACAAACAGCTTGTGACATTTATAAATCTACGCCAATTAGTTTTAAGACATACATGCCTGCAGCAAAAATCGGCGCTGCAGCAAGGAGAGAATCAATACGGTCCAACACACCACCATGTCCTGGCAGAATACGTCCCGAATCTTTAATGCCAGCACGACGTTTGATCATCGATTCAAACAGGTCGCCAAGCACAGAACTAAAGACTGTTAATACCGATAAAATCAGGAATAAAAGTAGTTCGGGGATACTGATATCAAGATAAAGTAATGTGACTGTAATGACAATCAACATGGATGTGACGATCCCGCCATACAACCCTTCAACCGATTTGTTTGGACTAACCTTCGGTGCAAGCTTTTTATTACCGAATTTTCGTCCAATAAAATAGGCACCACTGTCTGCCCCCCAAACCAGCAAAAACAGATACATTAACCACCAAGGTGAATGCTGCCAGACTGAATAGATTGCAGTGACCGCCGCCGAGATCAGGATCACGCCAATGCCATTTAAAGTAACATTGTACCAGCCATCATATTCAGGATAGGATTTAACCCAATAGATGCTGAGAATCCAGGTCAAAATCGATGCCGCCCAAAGCAGCATGGAGATGTCTGAAAAATAGAGTGCAAGTGCTGAAAGAACTGCTGTGAGTAAGCCATAACCCCAAGCAAACGGCTTAATTACTTTTTTCCCCTGACGTGGCATGAGTTTAAACCACTCATAACCTGCCACGCCTGCAGCAACGACCATCAACACAAACATTGGGTAATATGCAGTAGTGGCAAACATACAACTGAGTACAACAGCCACCAAAACCAATGCGGTTATAATCCGCTCTAACATGTATTAATTCTCAAGTTTCTCTTGCTGAATCTGTTCTGATGTCTTGCCAAACCGACGTTCACGCCCACCAAATACGGCAAAGGCATCGTCAAGTTCTTCCGTGGTAAATTCTGGCCATAAGGTTTCAGTAAAATACAGTTCCGCATAAGCTGCCTGCCAGAGCAGGAAGTTTGACAAGCGGAAATCTCCACCGGTACGGATTAACAGATCCACAGGTGGTAAATCACTAAGACTTACATATTGACCAAAAACATCAGCATTAATTGCATCAAGTTCTAATTTATTTGTTAAAACATCCGCAGCAATTCGCTTCGCAGCCTGCGCCATATCCCACATACCACCATAACTAATGGCAATAGTGAGCGTCATGCTATCGAACTTAGCAGTCCTTTCCTCAGCATGCAACATCAAAGCTTGCAACTCTGGAGATAAACGGCTGCAATCACCAATAAAGCGCAAGGCAATATTGAATTTTTCCATGCGCGGTAACTGTTCATGGATGGTGTCTTCGAGCAATCGCATGAGCAGATCCACTTCATACTGCGGACGATTCCAGTTTTCACTCGAAAACGCAAATACAGTTAAAGCCTGGATTTTTCTTTTTCTACAGTGTTCTACAATTGGATCAAGGACGCTTTTACCTTCACGGTGTCCTTCACCCTTTTGCATCTGATTTTTTTTGGCAAAACGATTGTTGCCATCCATGATGATGGCAACATGTTTTGGAAGACGGGAACTCTCTTCAGAAACGGTCATTGATGAATTAGACCTTCATCAATTCAGCTTCTTTTGCAGCCAAACGTTTATCAACTTCAGCAACATATTTATCGGTAATTTTCTGGATTTCGTCAGAAGCACGACGCTCTTCATCTTCAGAAATTTCTTTTTCTTTCAATAAAGCTTTGATATCGCCTAAAACATCACGACGAATGTTACGGATCGCAACTTTAGCGTTTTCAGCTTCGTTACGCGCAACTTTCTGCATGTCACGGCGAGTTTCTTCAGTTAACGCAGCCATTGGTACACGAATTGCGTCAGCAGTAATCGGGTTAAGCCCTAAATCTGATTCACGAATGGCTTTATCAATTGCAGCAACCATTGAACGCTCAAATGGTTGAACCAGCAAGGTACGAGAATCTTCAACACCTACGTTTGCAACCTGGTTCAATGGCACGTCAGAGCCATAGTAAGGAACCATAACACCGTTCAGAATCGATGGATGCGCACGTCCAGTACGAACTTTGGCAAAACCATGCTCCAATGAGTCAAGTGACTTGTTCATACGGTCTTCTGCGTCTTTTTTAAGATCGTTAATCATATGATCTTCCTTACTTAATTCTAAAAAATGTAAAAGCTAAATTTTGACTAGTATAAAGTGCTTCAAGGTTCACGTCATCAATTGGTAACGTGAGTACCCTCTTTTTCACCCATCACAACGGACAATAAAGCACCAGACTTGTTCATGTCGAAAACTTGTAGCGGTACGTTATGATCACGGCATAGGCAGATCGCCGTTAAATCCATCACACCCAGTTTTTCATCAAGCACTTGGTCAAAGGTTAAGGTTTCGTATTTAACAGCATCTTCAAATTTGCTTGGATCTTTATTATAGACACCATCAACCTTGGTTGCTTTCAGAATCAGGTCCGCTTCAATTTCAATACCACGCAAGCAAGCTGCTGTATCAGTGGTAAAGAACGGGTTACCTGTACCCGCAACAAATACGCAGACTTCACCACGCGTCAGGTGACGAATCGCATCACGGCTTGAGTAAGATTCTACAACGGTGCCAATTGGCAATGCTGAAAGTAAACGTGTCTTGATGTTACGGCGTACCAGCGCATCACGTAATGCCAGACCGTTCATCACGGTTGCCAGCATACCCATCTGGTCACCGGTTACACGACCAACCAGACCGTCTTTCTGCAACTGGCTACCACGGTACAAGTTACCACCACCGACAACAATACCAACCTGTACACCCAATCCAACCAGGTGTGCAATCGCTAAAGACATCTGGTCAAGGATTGGTGCATCAATACCCATATCCTTGTTGCCGGCAAGCGCTTCACCTGAAAGTTTCAGCAAAATACGGCCAAAACGCGGCTTTTTAGAATCCAACATCATCAAACTCCAAATTATTTCATTTAATTTTATCTAAGTATTAGGCTGATTTAATCGAAATCAGTTTTGCAAACAGGTCATATTCGTCCGCATCGGTAATTTCGACTTCAAGCAAAGCACCTGTCTTAATCAGGCTCTTGTCGATATCTTCAACAAATACATTCCCATCAATCTCTGGTGCATCGGCATAAGAACGTGCTACAGCAACCGGGAATTCCTCTTCCAGATCATCGACTAGCACTGTCATTTTCTGACCGATACGCTTTTGCAGCTTGGCTGCTGAGATCGCTTGCTGCACCTGCATGAAACGTTCATAACGTTCTTGCTTGATTTCTTCCGGCACGTGATCTGGCAGATCATTCGCTGCTGCACCTTCAACTGCTGAATAAGTGAAACAACCCACACGATCCAGCTGAGCTTCCTGCAACCAGTCCAACAACATTTGGAAGTCTTCTTCGGTTTCACCCGGGAAGCCCACTACAAATGTCGAACGCAGCACTAATTCAGGACATTTTTCACGCCATACTTTCAAACGTTCTAATGTATTTTCACTGTGCGCAGGACGCTTCATCAGCTTTAATACTTTAGGACTGGCATGCTGGAATGGAATATCCAGGTATGGCAGGATTTTGCCTTGTGCCATCAGATCAATCACCGCATCCACATGTGGATATGGGTAGACATAGTGCAGACGCACCCAGATGCCTAACTGCCCCAGCGCTTCACACATATCATAGAATTTGGTCTTAACTGGCTGACCATTCCAGAAGTCAAGTTTGTACTTGGTATCCACGCCGTAAGCAGAAGTATCCTGGGAGATGACGAGTACTTCTTTTACGCCAGCACGTTTTAGTGCTGCAGCTTCTTCAAGCACAGAACCGACTGGACGCGATACCAGATCACCACGCATGCTTGGGATAATGCAGAAAGTACAACGGTGGTTACAGCCTTCTGAAATTTTCAAGTACGCATAGTGTTTTGGAGTAAGGCGAATGCCTTGCTCAGGAACCAGATCAATAAATGGATTATGTTTTGGCGGTTCAGGGACATATTGATGAACCGCATCCATTACTTCTTCATAAGCCGCAGCACCAGTCACTTTCAGGACATTCGGATGCATTTGGCGAATCTTGTCTTCGTCTTTACCTAGACAGCCCGTCACAATCACGCGACCATTCGCGCTCATCGCTTCACCGATGGCGTCTAGAGACTCTTGTACTGCAGATTCAATAAAACCACAGGTGTTTACCACTACTAAATCAGCACCGTCATAATCCGATGCGACATCATAACCTTCAGTCTTCAACTGAGTTAAAATTCGTTCAGAATCTACCAATGCCTTAGGACAACCTAAAGAAACAAAACCGACTTTGGGGGACTTCATGAATCTGCGCTCCACTAGAATGCGCGTATTGTATGTCTTTTCGAAACATAAAAACAGTTGAAATGGAGACTGATTACATCAAGCACCAAAATAAAGCCATAAAATATTCAATATAATTATACATGCACCAAAATTGAACATTTATGATTTACATGCTGATTTTTATCAGCTATACCATTAACAAATCATGCATCTTCATGCCCCCACTTCCATTTCATTGCAATAATTTAGGGATTATTTAAAAAGTTGGCGTGCATTTTGCTTAATGTGCATCAAATGAGAACTTAAGACTTTAAATTTTGCTTTATGAAGATGCCATTGCGCTATTTTAATACAGGAAAACCATCGCTAATGGATCAGCCCCTTTCCATCGACTATCGCCTTTTGGTGGACAACCTGACCACTGCTGTCATGCTGATTGATAGCAACCTGAATATCTATTACCTGAACACTGCCTGCGAGGCCATGTTCGATATCAGCTTGTTACGCGCATTTGGCACACCGGTATTAAATATCCTGCAAGCCCCTACAGATGAGTTCAATACTGAAGAGTCGCTGTATAACACCCTGCATACTGGACAACCTTATACCCGCCGTGAAGCGACCATTATTGTTAATTTTAAAGACATTCATGTGGATTACACGGTTTCGCTACTGAATGCAGGCAAACCACATCACCCCTTATTGCTGATTGAGCTGAATCAGCGTGACCGTATGTTGAAAATCTCACGTGAAGAAAACTATATTCAGCAACATCAGGTGGCGCGCCAGTTGATCCGTGGTGTAGCACATGAAATCAAGAACCCGCTTGGTGGTATTCGTGGTGCAACACAGCTTCTCGCACGTAGCCTGGATGATCCGAAATACAAAGAATTTACAGATATTATTATCAGTGAAGTGGATCGCCTGAGAAATCTGGCGGATAGTATGCTGGGTTCACGTCAATTGCCAAGCTATGAAATGGTCAACGTCCATGAGCCTTTAGAACGTGTTCGCTCATTAATTGTCAATCAGACCAAAAAGAAAATTAAAATTACCCGGGACTATGACCTGTCCCTGCCAGAAGTTTTAGCAGACCGCGATCAGCTGATTCAGGTCATGCTGAATATCTGTGTGAATGCGGTTCAGGCGATGACTGAAAATAAAGACTTCTTTGTCGAGCATCAGCCTGAACTGATTTTAAGAACCCGTATTCAGCGTCTATATACCATTAATGGTGTGATTCATCGTTCAGTAGTACGCATCGACATTGAAGATAATGGTCCGGGTGTACCAGACGATATTATTGAAGCCGTTTTCTACCCGCTTGTGACCAGCCGTGCCAAAGGAACCGGCCTGGGCCTCAGTATTGCTCAAAATATAATGCACCAACATAACGGAATGATTGAATGCCAGTCAGTTCCAGGAAAAACCGTATTTAGCTTATTTTTACCTTGGGAGTCAGATCATGTCGCGAAATAAAATATGGGTGATTGATGACGATCGTGCCATGCGTTGGGTACTCGAAAAAACATTCAAAGAAGAAGGTTTCGACGTTACCAGTTTTGAAGAAGCCCAGTCAGCACTTGATCAGTTGAGTGTGGATGCACCAGATGTGATCCTGACCGATATCCGAATGCCGGGTATTGATGGCTTAACCTTTTTAGGTAAGGTCAAGAATACTAATCCTGATCTGCCTGTCATAATTATGACGGCGCACTCGGATCTGGAATCTGCAGTATCAAGTTATCAGACCGGTGCCTTCGAGTATCTGCCAAAGCCATTTGATATTGATGAAGCGCTAGCATTGGTGAATCGTGCCATCCTGCACATCACCAAGTTACAGCAACAGGAATCTGCAAAAGCGGCTCCAACAATTCAATCGACTGAAATTATCGGTGAATCTCCTGCAATGCAGGAAGTATTCCGCGCTATTGGCCGTCTATCTCAATCGCATATTACTGTTTTGATTAATGGTGAATCCGGTACAGGTAAAGAATTGGTAGCACATGCTTTGCACCGCCATTCACCACGTAGCAATAAGCCATTTATTGCCCTGAACATGGCAGCGATTCCAAAAGACCTGATTGAGACTGAATTGTTCGGTCATGAAAAAGGTGCGTTTACGGGTGCCAATACCCAACGTCAAGGCCGTTTCGAACAGGCTAACGGCGGTACATTGTTTCTAGACGAAATTGGAGACATGCCATTTGAAACCCAGACCCGTTTACTCCGTGTCCTGGCAGATGGTGAATTTTACCGTGTAGGTGGTCATATTCCAGTTAAGGTCGATGTGCGTATCGTGGCAGCAACTCACCAGGATCTGGAAAAACTGGTACACGATGGCCGCTTCCGTGAAGACTTGTATCACCGTTTGAATGTAATTCGTATTCATATTCCTAAACTGGCACACCGTTCTGAAGATATTCCAATGCTGGCTCAGCATTTCCTGGCCCGTGCAGGCAAAGAGCTTGGTGTCAATCCGAAGATTCTGCGTCCTGAAACTCAGGAATATATGCAGAAGCTGCCTTGGCAAGGGAACGTGCGTCAGCTGGAAAATACCTGTCGCTGGCTAACGGTGATGATCACAGGTCGTGAAGTTTATCCAGAAGACTTGCCACCTGAACTAAAACAGATTCCTATCCAGCAGGACAACGGCGCACCAATTCCAAATCTGAATCAGGTTGCTCCGCACCATTGGGATGAATTACTGAACCAATGGGCAATTCAAAAGCTAAAAAATGGTGAGATGAAGATTCTCGACATCGCAACACCAATGTTTGAACGCACGCTGATTAATGCAGCCCTTCAGCAAACTCGTGGCCGTAAACGCCATGCTGCTGAGCTTTTAGGTTGGGGGCGTAATACGCTGACTCGTAAGCTGAAAGAACTCGGCATGGACAGTGCGGATGACGATGAAGTAGAAGAAGTCGAAGGCCAGGCCTGAAATTAAAAAAGCACCCTTGGGTGCTTTTTTATTGCTTATATATAGTAATGAGATTCTTACACTGTTAAACCGATATAACGCGAATAACCTGCCGCGCCTAGATCCGATTTTAAAATCAGATAATTCGAATAAGTACTTGTGGTGATTTCTTTGAACATGTTGACGATGTCATCATTGGCATGCAGCTCATCGACTGTCTTTCGCATAGTTTGCTCAAATTCATCGGTGATGTACTCAAAACCAATATCCATAGCGATAAAGAGCGTATGTTCGCAAGGTTGGACATATTGTTCTTCTTGCCAATTAATGATGTCTTGATGGCAATGAGGGCAAGCAATATTGTCAGTGGCTTGGATATCAAGTTCGACGAGTTGGTAAGGCATAATGAAAATCTAATTTAAAAACTTTTACTATTTTATCAAATACTCGCATTTTACTTATAAAAAGATTCATGTTTAATTTTTAACATGTACAATCCAACTAAATATCAACTTTAAAATATTAAATAACATGAGTTTTTCTGTTCAAGAAGTTGCCCAGCTTTTAAAACAAGCGAAAGATAATAAAAAGCCTTATGTTTTCTTTACCGGTGCAGGCTGCTCTCGCTCCGCTGGCGTTCCAACAGCAATAGAGCTAATAAGTGAAATTAAAGAAAAATTCCCTATTCAAATAAAGAATATAAACTCTGAAAACGAAAAATATAATTCTGCTCTTTATATGTCTGCTTTGGATAAACATGAAAGACGACAATTATTAGAACCCTACATTATAAAAAATCAAAAGATTAATTGGGCTCATCTCGCTTTAGCTTGTTTAATGCAGGAAGGTTATGTTCAACGAGTACTCACATTTAATTTTGATAGCATATTATCCCGAGCCTGTAGTTTCTTAGGCTTACATCCGTCAATTTATGATTTTGCAACAGCTAACCCCCACCTCTATCACTTGATTAACGACCCTTCAATCGTCCACTTACATGGTCAAGGAACAGGTTTTATTCAGTTAAATACAAAAGAAGAAACACAAGATCATACAGAACTACTCGGTGATTTTATTGCTGCAACTTTAAACACAAACCCTAGTCTATTTATTGGATATAGCGGCAATGCTGATGAATTTTTCCCTTTACTTAAAGCTAAATATTCAGAGCAGCATCGTCTTATATGGACTGGAAGAAAAGAAAATATTGATGATATAGAGGCAGATTCTGTAAAAGATTTCCTAAAGGAGAACAGTAATCTAACACATTACATTGGTAATATTGATGCTGACCATTTTTTGATTCAGCTTGCTAAAGAATTAAAATGTTTTCCACCCAAACTATTTTTAAATCCCTATACCTTTTTAACAGCGCAGCTTAGTCAAGTACAGCCCTATCCACTCGGTGACAACTTAGACATTCTACAAAATCTAAGGGAACATCTAATTGAACGCGGAAGCAAATCATTAATAACTAGCTTATATACTGTATTTATACATAAATTTCCCTCTAAAGAATCTACCTCTGGTCTTAATCCCAAAATGATTGATGAAATTGTTTGGGCATACGATCAGCAAGCCAGAGACTTATATTCAGAAAATAAAATTAAAGAATGTTTTGCTCTTTATGAATGTGCATTAAAAATCAATAACCAAAATTGGGTTTGTTTAAATAATTATGCTATTAGGCTCATTGCATATTCTCAAAAAACACAAAATAAGGAACATTTAGACAAAGCATTAAACTTATTAAAAATTGCCTTAAAAATAGATCCTGATCGGACATTTACATTAGCAGTTCACCATTGTATTAAAGGCGATAAATACAAAACCAACCAGAACCTTATGCGAGCTTCTAATAAATATAGCTATCCCTCTCTAGAAGAATTCGAAAATATTTTTAACTCTAATAATTATCACGATACTGAATGGTATCAATACATTATACAAGAACTTAAACAGCACGACTATTTGCCATTTTAAATAAAAAAACCCGCATTAAGCGGGTTTTTTTAACATCAAATCTTAGGCAGATTTTTTTGTTTGTGCATTCTTGCGAATCGTAATCATCACCAGTTGAACCGCAGCAGGGGTTACACCCGGAATACGGCTTGCTTGCGCAAGTGTTTCTGGACGTACATCTTTTAACTTCAAGGTAATTTCACGAGAAAGACCTGAAACGATGTCATAGTTAAAATCAGCAGGAATCTTGGTTTCTTCCAAACGTTTCATTTGTGCAACGTCTTGATGCTGACGGTTAATATAACCTTCGTATTTCACCGCAATCTCAATTTGGTCGCCTACTTGCGCAGACACTTCTGAACCCGTCAACTCAGCAATTTGAGCGAAGGTAATGTTCGGACGTTTTAACAAATCAATCGCTGAACATTCCTTCGAAAGATCTGCACCTGTCATCTCAACGAATTTTTTGCCCATTGGATTGTTTGGTGCCGCCCAAAGATGTTGTAAACGGCCTGTTTCTTTTTCAACCGCTTCCATTTTCTCGCAGTAAGCCGCCCAACGCTCATCATCCACCAGACCCATTTCACGACCGATTGGTGTTAAACGTTGGTCTGCGTTGTCTTCACGCAGCATCAAACGATATTCCGCACGTGAAGTGAACATACGGTACGGTTCTTTGGTACCTAAAGTGATCAAGTCATCAACCAATACACCCATGTACGCTTCATCACGTTTTGGTGTCCATTGCTCTTGATCCCACGCACGACGTGCTGCGTTCAAGCCTGCCAGTAAACCTTGCGCACCTGCTTCTTCATAACCTGTTGTACCGTTGATTTGACCTGCAAAGTACAAGTTATTAATCGCTTTGGTTTCCAAAGTGAATTTCAACGCTTGCGGGTTGAAGTAATCGTATTCAATCGCATACCCTGGACGAAGAATGTGTGCATTCTCCATACCACGGATTGAGCGCACCAATTCAAACTGCACATCAAATGGCAATGATGTTGAAATACCATTTGGATACAACTCGTGCGTATCTAAACCTTCAGGCTCCAAGAACACTTGGTGAGAGTCTTTATCGGCAAAACGATGAATCTTGTCTTCAATGGATGGGCAGTAACGTGGACCGACACCTTCAATCATACCTGTGTACATTGGTGAACGATCTAAACCGCCACGGATAATGTCATGAGTTTTTTCATTGGTATGTGTAATCCAGCAGTTCACTTGTTCAGGGTGCATTGAAGCATCACCCATGAATGACATGGTCGGAGATGGGAAATCACCCGGCTGTGGTGTCATTACAGAGAAATCAACTGAACGTGCATCAATACGTGGGGGCGTGCCTGTTTTTAAACGACCGACTGGAAGTTGAAGTTCACGTAAACGATGCGCCAATGAAATTGATGGTGGATCGCCTGCACGACCACCGCTTGATTTTTCAAGACCGACGTGAATCACACCACCTAAGAATGTACCTGCAGTTAACACCACAGTTTTCGCATCAAAGCGAATACCCATTTGGGTTACTACACCTTTAACGGTATCGCCTTCAACAATCAGGTCATCCGCTGCTTGTTGAAAAATATCAAGATTCGCTTGGTTTTCTAATGTTTCACGAATCGCAGCTTTATAACGTACACGGTCAGCCTGCGCGCGCGTCGCACGAACCGCAGCACCTTTACGTGAGTTTAAAATTCGGAATTGGATACCGCCTTTGTCAGCAGCAAGTGCCATTGCACCGCCCAAGGCATCAATTTCACGCACCAAGTGCGATTTACCAATACCACCGATGGCTGGGTTACAGCTCATCTGCCCTAAAGTCTCAATATTGTGAGTTAAGAGTAAAGTCTGTCGACCCATACGCGCCGCAGCCAATGCTGCTTCCGTACCTGCGTGACCGCCACCGATCACAATGACATCGTATACTTTAGGATAGTGCATAGTGGTATTTGAGAGATTAAAAAAGGATAGCCGAAGATTATAGCAAAAATTGCAGAATAGTTGACAAATTCAGTGGAATTAATTCAAGGTCACCCTATCGTATTTTTATAAACCTTCTTAATTGTCACTTAATCTTTCATTTTTTAGCAAAACACCGATAAATCAATACATAGAGCTTGTATTGGTTACCTGATCGCAATTGTATGCAGCTGAGTATTTTCTAAGATGTAAATTTGACGCCACACGAAGAAAAAAGGTGAAATAAATGGATAAGAAAATATTATTTTCAATAATGCTCGGTGCACTATCAGTAACAGGCATGGCAACTGCAAATGATAAGGTTGCTAAAGTTTACAATCCAGATTTGTATCAAAAAGTCTGTAAAGGCAAATCAGCTGGTGATGCCGTAACTTTTGCTCATCGTGGTATTATCTGGAACGGAACCTGTGAACCACAGTTTTTTTCCAACTCTAAAACAGCCTTAATGGGTGATGAAGCTGAAATTTACAGTGCTTGTCAGGACGCTTCTGGAAACACCACAACCACCGTTAATGGTCAGGAAATTAGTGGTAAATGTGCCTTGGGCTTCACTCCCCCTCGACCTAAATAAAGCTCTTTGAAGTGATAAAAGAATAAATGGGCAAAATTGAGGTTTTGCCCATTTTCTATTGATTATTTAATAATTTACGTTAAACTTAATTTAAAAATGAAGATCCAATAATAAAAAGGACATTCTATGGATTCGGTATTTTTTGTTTTTTTATTGCCGGTACTGCTGGCAATTTTAATGATGGGGTTAGGACTTGAATTACGCGTCAAGGATTTTATTCGTGTATTCAACTATCCTAAGGTCATTTTTATTGCCTTATTTATCCAGCTGATCCTGTTGACCAGTCTGGCTTTTCTGATTTGTATCATATTGGATTTGCCGCCGCTACTGGCAGTGGGTTTAATGCTGCTGGCAGCCTCTCCGGGTGGACCAACTGCCAATCTTTTCAGCTACCTATATAAAGGTGATTTAGCGCTTAACTTCACCCTGACTACAATTAATACTTTTATATCGATCTTCACCCTGCCTTTTATTATTAATTTATCCTTACATTTTTTCCTGGGCAGTGACGATACCATTACCATGCCAGCCATGAAGATGGTTCAGGTATTTTTTATCATATTACTTCCTGTTATCTTCGGTATGGCATTACGGGCTAAATTCCCAAGGCTCACAATCACTGTCAATCGCTCAATGCGTATTTTCGCAATTGGCTTCCTCATTGCATTATTTGTATTTGCAGTCGTACGCGAACGCCATAATCTGATGGAATATTTCAATAGCATCGGAATTGCGACCGTAATTTTTGGCTTTTCCAGCCTGTTTATTGGTTATTGCCTACCTTTACTGCTTGGTATTCCAGACCGTCAGGCACGTGCTTGTACCTTTGAGGTGGGCATTCATAATACCGCTGTTGCCATAACTATCGCTATTACCGTATTAGGCAATAATACTATTGCCATCCCTGCGGGTATCTATACTATTGTCATGTACACTCTTGCCACCTTTTTTGGCATTATCCTGAGCCGTCAACGCATCATTTATCAGAAATCTAAGCATCGTTTATCAGATTTGTAAACACGCTATGTAAACCATAATTTCCTCTGTATGCTGGACTTAAAAATAGATAAAAAAGACATTTAAATAAGGAGTATACAGATGGATTCTGGCTTTATTACCATATTGTTACCACTGGCTTTAGCGATCATTATGATGGGGCTTGGACTTGAACTTACCCCACGTGACTTTAGCCGAGTGACCCGCCATCCCAAAGCTGTACTCATCGCACTTTTCTGTCAGCTGATTATCCTGGTGGGAATCGCCTTTGCACTATGTAAACTACTAGCTTTACCACCACTGTTATCAGTCGGTTTGATGCTCTTGGCTGCTTCTCCAGGCGGTGCCACAGCCAACCTGTTTAGCTACCTATTCAAAGGTGATCTAGCACTGAATATTACTTTGACAGCAATCAACTCAGTCATTGCTGCAATTACCCTGCCTTTAATTATTAACTTCTCGATCTTGCACTTCATGCAGGATGGTCAGCAAGTTGGCCTGCAATTTGGCAAAATTTTGCAGGTCTTTGCGATTATTCTGATTCCAGTTGGGATTGGCATGCTGATTCGTCATTATGCACCAGGTGTGACAGCAAAATTGAATCGACCACTGCGGATTTTTGCTATTACTTTTCTGGTTCTTATTATTGTCGCAACCATTGTGAAGGAACGTGCCAATATCAGTGAATATCTGACTCAAGTCGGACTGGCAACTGCCTTATTCTGTATCCTCAGCCTTGGCATCGGCTATCTGGTTCCACGACTCCTTAACATTAATAGCGCTCAAGCCCGCGCCAGTGCTTTTGAAATCGGCATTCATAACAGTACCCTTGCGATGACCATTGCCCTGACCGTGATTGGCAGCTCAGCAGTAGCAATGCCAGCGGCAGTTTATTCTATTTTTATGTATATATTTGCTGCAATTTTTGGCACTTTACTGAATCGACTTGCACCGCTTCAGGTACAAAAACCCCTGACAAATCTAGATTAGATAAAGTCTAAAACCTTCAGAAGGATGTCTCAGGCATCCTTTTTTTATTTACACCTGCACAGCAATCTAGCCGCACAAAAACCGGAACTTCCGTTACAATAGCTTTTTGAAAAGATATACATAAGGTTATTTCTGTGAAGTGGTTACAAATTCATATTACGGTTGATCAGGCTCAGGTTGATTTCACTGAAACATTACTCAGCTCGCTGGGTGCGGTGAGCGTGACGCTGGATGATGCTGAAAATCAGGATTTACTTGAACCACTTCCAGGTGAAACACCGTTGTGGAATAAAGTGATTGTTACCGGTATTTATGCACAAGAAGAGGGCGAAGAAATCGATGTCGACGCACTCGAAACCTTTATTCGTGCACAAATGCCTGAAGCGCCTATCCGTCATGAATTTCTGGAAGATCAAGCTTGGGAACGCACCTGGATGGATGCTTATGAGCCAATTCAGATTTCTGACAAGTTCTGGATTGTGCCAGAATGGATGGAACCACCGGAAGCAAATGCAGTAAATATCAAGCTCGATCCAGGTCTGGCTTTTGGTACAGGCAACCATGCCTCTACTTACCTTTGCCTGCAATGGCTGGGAAAAACAGATCTCAAAGACAAAATCGTCATTGACTATGGCTGTGGTTCAGGCATTTTAGCGGTTGCTGCCCTGCTACTTGGCGCGAAAAAAGCATATGCAACCGATATTGATCCACAAGCAGTCTTGGCCACCCAACAAAATGCTGAACTCAATGGTGTACTTGATCGGCTTTATGTAGGTTTACCGGAAGAATTTAACGAAGAGCTTGGTGCAACAAAAGCAGATGTTTTCGTTGCTAATATCTTGGCAGGTCCACTGATGATGCTTGAACCGCACTTTGCAGAATTGGTAAAAGCTGAGGGTGAATTTGCACTTGCGGGTGTTATTGAAGAACAAGTTACTGATGTTACTAGCATTTACTCTAATCATTTTGATATATTAGAAGTAGCGAAGCGTGATGAATACTGGTGTCGAATTTCTGGTAAACGCCATAAGAATTAAATAAGCGTGAATGTATGAGTGATAAACGAACCCTCTGCCCGACTTGTTCCACAATCTACAAAGTAACGGTTGCTCAGTTAACCATTGCTCAGGGTATGGTTTGTTGTCCCAAATGCACCACCTCATTTAATGCACTTTCTTATCTGGTGACCGAACCTCAGCCTTCGGCCACTGGCACCCCCCCTGAAGCTAATGTTGAGTCTCTTAGTCCAGCTCAACCTACATCACAATTTGATGCAGACTTATATAACAGCAAGATTTCTTCTCGCCTAAACAATCTTTTACATATTTTTGATGAAAAAGTTGAAAACTCGAATATTGATCTCAAAACCTATTTGAATAATCTAAACTATTTTAGTACCGAGCCCATCAGTGCCCTTCCAGCCATGAACTGGGAAGAAGATACAGATGACAGAAGTCAGCGCTCTATCTTGCAATATATTGGCTGGACAGCAATAAATGTATTGTTACTCGGCATATTAGTTTTTCAGTTCTTCTGGTTTAATCCACAGTACTTAAAGAATAGTCATGTGATGGGTACAGCGTTTAATGCTGTTTGTGATGTATTCAACTGTTCTAATATGGAAGAGCATTACGATCTGATTAATACCAAAAATGTTAAAGTCACGGCATCAGATTCGAAGCAAACCCGATTTACAGGTGAACTGATCAATTATCATGATCGCAGCCTGGCCATGCCAGTTTTGCGTCTCGACTTAAAAGATAATGGGGTGATTACTGCTTCCTATACGCTTTCACCTTCAGAATACCTGATTGAAAGTTTAGTGAGCATCCAGCGTATTCCAAAAAATAGTCCTTTTAAATTCGACTTTCAGGTTCCAGTCAAGCGAAAAAGTTTCGATAGCTATAGTTTAGAAATAATTCGTCCTTGATATTGAAAAAAACTATCAAAAAAGATAAAAAAACTAAAAAAAAATGCAGTTTTCTTGCTCACTTTTTTGTAGACAATGGTATTATACGCGCCACGAAAGCTATGTGCTGCCAACTCTTCGCTAATTTTTCACAACAAATACAGTCTTGCTAATGCGCTCTAACACTTATTGCGTATCATGCAGATTTTTTTGTTTGATTTTTGGTCGGTAACAAAAATTTAACAATTGTTACGCTTATATTTCGACCAACTGGCTGAGATGTGTCAAGCT
>NZ_DEZM01000139.1:0-16054 GCF_002364825.1 Acinetobacter sp. UBA3132
GTTTGTTATTTGACATTCTTCTCACCCTCTGAAGAATGTCAAATAACAAACATATTACTTTTGCATATTGGGTTCCAAATGTGAGCGGTGGTCTGGTGGTGAGTAACATCGAGCAGCGCACCGACTGGAGCTATGACTATAATGTACGTCTGGCACAGACAGCGGAAAAGGCTGGTTTTGACTATGCCCTGACCCAGATCCGTTTTACTGCAGGCTATAATGCAGAAAACCAGCATGAATCAGTCAGTTTTAGCCACGGTATTCTGGCAAAGACTGAACGTTTGAAAGTCATCGCTGCGATTCTGCCAGGTCCATGGAAACCTGCGCTGGCTGCTAAACAGCTGGCAACCATCGATCACCTGACCAATGGCCGTATTGCAATTAATGTCGTAAGTGGCTGGTTCCGCGGTGAGTTTGATGCGATTGGTGAAGAATGGCCGGAGCATGACCAGCGCTATGCGCGTTCAGAAGAGTTTATTCGCAGTTTGAAAGGTGTATGGACTCAAGATCATTTCAGTTTTGATGGCAAGTATTACCAGTTTAATGACTATACCTTAAGTCCAAAACCGCTACAAAAACCGCATATTGAAATTTTCCAGGGAGGCAGCTCCCGCGCTGCACGCGATATGGCTTCACGTGTATCCGACTGGTACTTCACCAATGGCAACACACCTGAAGAACTGAAAAAACAGATTGATGATATCCGGGAAAAGGCCAAAGCCAACAATCACCAAGTGAAAATCGGTGTGAATGCCTTCGTTATTGCACGCGATACTGAGGAAGAAGCACAAGCTGTACTGCAGGAAATCATTGCCAAGGCCAATATCCAGGCAGTGAAATCTTTTAGTGATGCAACGCGGGAAGCAGGTGCAGCAACCGCAGAAGGTGAAGGTAACTGGGCCAAGTCTACTTTTGAAGATCTGGTTCAATACAATGACGGCTTCCGTACCAACCTGATTGGTACACCGCAGCAAATTGCTGAACGCATCATCGAACTGAAAAAAGTCGGTGTGGACCTAATTCTGTCTGGCTTCCTGCACTTTATTGAAGAAATTGAATATTTTGGCCAAAAGGTATTGCCTTTGGTCCGTGAACTTGAGGCAAAGCAGGCAACAGCGGTGCCTCAAGAAGAAGCTGAGCTCGTATAAGTATTCCAATAAATCTCAGCGCTTTCCATTCACTCCCCTAAGGCTCGGCTTAGGGGATTTTTTTATCTGGGCAGAAAACCAGGCAGTACAGTACAACGCTAGCCGGATTCTGTATTCCTCCCTACAATGTGATGCAATTGCAAGAATAGATGTTTTAACTATGTATACCGGTATTGTCCAAGGCCTGGAAAAGGTCGTTGAAATTCGCAAAGGCAATGGCTTTGTTACGATCATTGTCAGTGATCAGCAAGGTTTCTTTGCAGATGTGTTTATTGGTGCCAGTGTCGCAGTAAATGGTGTTTGTCTGACCGTGACCACGATTGACCGCGAACAGCAACAGATTCATTTTGATATTTCTAATGTCACGCTTGAACTCACCACCTTAAAATCGCTTAAAGTCGGTGATGAAGTGAATATTGAACGTTCGGCAAAAGTCGGTACGGAAAATGGGGGTCATAATCTGTACGGGCATATTGAAGGCACAGCTCAAGTCACCCAGATCGAGCGTCGCGGTGAAACCCTGCATATCGACCTGCAGATTCCAGCTGGCAATATCAAATACTTTTTCCTAAAAGGTTTTATCGGATTGAATGGCTGCAGCCTGACGGTGAACCGTGTCGATCGTGTCAAAAGTGAGATTTCGATTGACCTGATTCCAGAAACCCTACGCCTAACGACCTGGAAATCTGTTCAGGTTGGTGATGAAGTGAATTATGAAATTGACCAGATGACCCGAACTCTGGTAGATACGCTGGAAAATATCCATCTCGCCAAAGGCTAATACCTTCAGAGCTGATAGTGACAAACTTCAGCTCCTATCACGTTAATATTTCTCTACTATTTCTGTTTGATCAGATTATCTAAAATGCATGGCATCTTATTGATTTAGAAAACTGTCATGCATCTGATCTGGTTCCGGAACGACTTACGCCTTCATGACCACGCTGCCTTATGGCATGCAGCACAAAGCAGGCAATGTCTGGCGCTGGTCATCCTGTCACCTGAACAATGGCAACTGCATCAGGATGCACCGATCAAGATCGACTTCTATCTGCGCCGGCTAAAAATCCTGAAACAGCAGCTAGAAGCATTGAATATCCCTCTTCTAATTTTAAATATTCCACTCTGGAAAGATATTTCAGAGCAGCTTTTGGCACTGTGCCAGCAATTTCAGATCAGCACCGTGCACTGCAATATCGAAACCGGGCTTAATGAGCAGCAGCGTGATCAGGCTGTCGAGCAATTATTGCAACAGCATCGGATTAGTTGTGAATACTATGAAGATCGTACCCTGTTTCCTTTAGGTTCGATCCGCAATCAGAGCCAGCAGCCTTATCAGGTGTTTAGTGCATTTAAAAAGAAATGCTATGAACGGCTGCTTATCGATGTGCCTTCCTGTTATCCAGATATTGAAGCACAGCCTAAGTTACAACTCGATCTTTCTCAGTTTAATTTTAATTTGGATAAATTTTCTGAGGCTTATCGGCCAGAGACAGCCAACCCGTATTGGCCAGTTGAAGATAAACACGCCTTTGAATTACTGAATGAATTTATCGCAGACCGGCTAAAGGATTATAAAACCGATCGGGATTTTCCAGCGATCGATGGTACCAGCCAGTTATCGCCGTATTTAAATATCGGTATTCTTTCAATCCGGGAGTGTGTGCAGGCTTTATTCACCTCTTCTCAAGGTTATTTCCAGCTTGAAGATGTCGGTCAGCAGACCTGGCTGGATGAACTGCTCTGGCGTGAATTTTACCAGCATACCCTGCACGATTTTCCTAAAGTGTCCAGACATCAGCCATTTAAGGAAAATACCAAGGCGATAGAATGGCGTGATGCTCCAGAAGATTTAGCTGCCTGGCAGCAAGGCCGGACGGGGATTCCGATTGTTGATGCTGGTATGCGCCAGCTGCTGGCAACGGGCTGGATGCATAACCGGGTACGTATGATTACTGCAATGTTTCTGAGCAAAAACCTGTTGATCGACTGGCGGCTGGGCGAAGCCTGGTTTATGCAACATCTGATTGATGGTGACCTAGCTGCTAACAATGGCGGCTGGCAATGGTGTGCCTCGACCGGCATGGATGCAGCACCTTATTTCCGGATTTTTAATCCGGTGAATCAGTCACAGCGTTTCGATCCCAACGGCGACTATATCCGTGAATGGGTTCCAGAACTGGCACATCTGGATGCTAAAACCATTCATGAACCTTATGCCAAAAATCCAGATTTAGGGCTGGATTATCCAAAACCGATTGTCGATTTAAAACAGTCCCGCGTCCGGGCAATTGAAGTATTTAAACAAATTTAAGTCAAAATACTAACCAATAAAAAGCCTCCAAATGGAGGCTTTTTAAAAGATGAATCAAGAATAAAAACTTGGATCAGGCACTTTACCCGTCAGTACCCATTCACCTACTTCCTGATATTTATAATCCACCGGATCATGCAGGGTCTGAGTGCGTACATTGCGCCAGAAACGGTCCAGATTTAGCTTGGCTGTCGTTGCTCGTGCGCCCATGACCTGGAAAATATTCTGGGTAATATACAGTGAAGTATTGGTTGCGGCAATTTTTGCGGTGGCAATGGCAATAGATACTTCACCACGCTCTTCAACTGTTAGATCAGGGCCAACATTCCAAGCCTTTTGCAAAGTCTGAATGGCTTTATTTGCCAATAGACGTACACCTTCTAGCTGTACATAAAAATCGGCAAAATGCTTCTGGGTAAAGGGATCATTGACTGCGTTTTCAACCAGTGATTTCGACCAGGCTTTCTGACTTTGTACAGTCTGCTTGGCTACTTCAAAGGTCCCTTCCGCTACACCGAGGAACATATGCACAAAAATCAGCTGGGCAATCAATGGACGCAGGCTGGAATATGGTGTACTCAATGGCCCTGGATTCAATAACAGCTCATCTTTATGAATTTTCACCTGTTCAAAATGACTGGTCCCACTGTCGGTTTGACGCTGGCCCATATTGTTCCAGTCACCCAGGAAGCTGACGCCTTCACGCTGGGTTGGAATTACGCCAATCAGTAGTTGGCCCTCTTCGTTATAACCTGAACAGAGCAGGATGTCTGAGTCGATTGAACCGGAACAGAAGCTCTTGTCTCCATGGAAAATATATTCTCGGTCAGAAGTTTTACTAACTTTCGTACGGCGATCCAGCGGGTTTAAGGTATTGCCCCAGAATAGGTTTTTACGTGCAGTCTGTTCAAACCATAAGCCATATTGTTCCGGCTGTGAGAACAGCTGTACCGTCGCAATCAGTAAATGATGAAAGCCATAAACATGTGCCAGTGAACTGTCTACGCGTGCAATTGCCTGAATGGTCTGAAAAATTGTCTGCCAGTCTGCACCCTGCCCGCCATATTGCTTTGGAATAGACAACCCCAGCAAGCCACTGTCACGAATCAGGTCGCGTTGCTGCTTGGGATTGCCACCCTGTTTATCACGTTCAGCTGCGCTCAAGGCAAATTGATCTGCCAGAGACTGAGCAATATCAAGCGGAGATTGATTCAGGTATTGTTGTCGCACATTCATTCTTTTGTACTCATTTTAGCTATCTACAGCATGCCAGAAGCTTAACAGATCAAACTCGGAGCCCATATCCGAAAGCATGCAGAGCTTATCAGTGATATAAAAATACCGGCTAAAGAAAGCCGGTATTCTCTTGATTTTATAAAAATTTAAGCGGTTCTTTGCACTTCGGCAATCAGGTTATCCACCACCTGTGGTTCGGCTAAAGTTGAAGTATCACCTAAGCTATCCAGTTCATTCGCTGCAATTTTTCTCAAGATACGGCGCATGATTTTACCAGAGCGGGTTTTCGGTAATGCCGGCGCCCAGTGCAGTGCATCTGGCGTCGCGACTGGTCCAAGAATCTTGCGCACCCAGGCCACCAGTTCAGCACGCAGTTCTTCCGTACTCTCGGTTCCTGCCTGCAGAGTCACGAAAGCACAGATACCCTGACCTTTAATATCATGCGGCATACCCACGACTGCAGCTTCAGCTACAGACTCATGTGCCACCAACGCACTTTCAATTTCAGCTGTTCCCAGACGATGACCTGACACATTCAGCACGTCATCGACACGACCGGTAATCCAGTAATAGCCATCTTCATCCCGACGCGCACCATCACCCGTGAAATAGGTCCCCGGATAAGTCGAGAAATAAGCCTCGATAAAGCGTTCCGGATCACCCCAGATGGTGCGCATCTGACCTGGCCAGGAATCCTTGATCACCAGATTACCTTCCACTGCACCTTCCATCTCTTTGCCTTCAGCATCAACAATCGCTGGCTGCACACCAAAGAATGGCCGGGTTGCAGAGCCTGGTTTCAGATCGGTTGCACCCGGTAATGGGGTAATCATGAAACCACCGGTTTCGGTTTGCCACCAGGTATCCACGATTGGACAGCGACTTTCACCTACCACACTGTAGTACCAGTTCCAGGCTTCCGGATTAATCGGTTCCCCGACTGAACCGAGCAGGCGCAGGCTGCTGCGGTCACTTTCACGGACAAAGGCATCCCCTTCACGCATCATGGCGCGAATCGCAGTGGGTGCGGTATAGAGAATAGTGACATTGTGTTTGTCCACGATATGCCCGGTGCGTGCCCAGCTTGGATATTGCGGAACCCCTTCAAACATGACTGTGGTGGTACCATTCGACAATGGACCATACAGTACATAGGAATGACCCGTAATCCAGCCCACATCAGCGGTACACCAGAACACGTCATCCTGCTTGATGTCGAAAACTTCGCGGAAGCTAGAGTTCACATACGTCAGATAACCACCGGTGGTATGCAGTACCCCTTTTGGCTTGCCTGTTGAGCCTGATGTATACAGAATAAACAGTGGATCTTCTGCATTCATGGGTTCAGGTGGGCAGATCTCATTGACCGTCATGATTTCCATGTGATACCACAGATCCCGACCTTCTTTCATTTCGATCGGATTACCCGTGCGATGCACCACCATGACATGCTCTACTGATTCAGTACCAGCAATTTTCAGGGCTTCATCTACATTGGCTTTCAGTGGAATCTGCTTGCCGCCACGCATACCGGAGTCAGCCGTGATGACCATTTTCGCCTGACTGTCCTCAATACGGCTAGCCAGCGAGTCTGGCGAGAAACCGCCAAATACCACGCAATGTACTGCGCCGATACGGGCACAGGCCAGCATGGCAATCGCAGCTTCAGAGACCATTGGCATGTACAGCACCACACGGTCACCTTTCTTGATGCCATTCTTTTTCAGAACATTGGCAAAGCGGCAGGTTTCATCATACAGCTCATGAAAAGAGATAATCTTGTGACGGGATGGGTGATCGCCTTCCCAGATAATTGCCGGCTTATAAGGATGCTCTTTTAGATGGCGGTCCAGACAGTTGGCACTGACATTCAGCTGGCCATCAGCAAACCATTCGATCTTGAAATTATCTTTGTCGAAGCTGGTATCTTTAACTTTGGTAAATGGCTTGATCCAGTCAAGGCGCTGGGCTTGCTCGGCCCAAAATTCATCCGGTTCTTCAATAGAGCGCTGATAGCGTTCGAAATATTCAGCCTCGGTGGTCCGTGCGGTTTTTTTAAATTCTGCTGGTACAGGATAGATCTCTTTCATTATTTACTTCCTTGATCTTATTCCCTCTCATCACGAGAGGTTGATGCCACGTTATTGATTGTTTTTTATGCATAGCTCAGTATGAACGGCTTATCTCAAATTGGACAATCATGCTTTGGTCGTATTCTGATCAATTCATTTAAAACATAGGTTTACAGGTGAATCCAATACATTCCTGTCTAGTTTTCGTATCTCACCATTCCGTTTAATCTTATAATGGTGTTGAATTTTTATACTTCCTTACAGGCAAACATGTTTGCCTGTTTTCAATTACTTGAACTGGCTCAGCCCATGAACTCTAAAGATACTTCGCCATTCTTCTCCCGCTCTCCGGCACCTTCCAATGATAATCCGCTATCTCTTGAAGGGCGCTTTGGCCGGCTCAGCTTTATTGGCTGGTACGCTTTCCTGCATATCATTTTTTTCTTTGCTTCGATTGCCCTCAGTCTGGTCAGTGGTATTTTCAGCCTGACCACCTTGTCTCTGGATAATTGGCAGTTTGTTGATGCGCTGACTGGTCTGGCTGGCTTGGGCTATCTGCTGTTGGTTGTGTTCTATCTGTATTTCTATATTGTGGTAGTGGCACGCCGCCTGCATGACCTGAATAAATCTGGCTGGCTGATGCTGCTGATGCTAGTGCCGGTGGTTAATATTTTATTTATTTTCTATCTGCTACTGGCAAAAGGCACAGCACGACATAACCGCTTTGGTGCACCGCGACCAACTGCAGTCTGGGAAAAAATTCTGGCCTGGCTGATGATTCTATTGACCGTGTTAAGTCTATTTGCTGCTAGCAGCATGGTATCCTTTATGATGGGAAGTGGTGAGCTGGAAAGCCCACAGGAAGTGATCCAGCAAGGGACAGAATATTTTTAAGCTTATGTTAAATTTTGCTACCACCTGCAAGGGCTATGCAACTTTCTATTAAGTTCAATGTAAAAATCAGGCAAAATAATGCGATTTTTTTATAATCGGGATACTCGTGGCTGAAAAAGACAATGCTCTAAGCCAAGTGACTGAAGAGACCACTGAGCTGTTGCATCAAGCAACTGAAAAAACTGCTCAGACCGTCATTGAGCACACGGCTAAATATAATGATGCGTATTCAACCGTCGATAAATTTATTGAGGCGTTTTGGGAGCGCCTGCCTTATATCTGTATCGCACTGGTAGTTTTCAGTATCTTTTACCTACTTTCGAAACTGTTCAAGTTTTTTGTACGTAAAGCGATTGGTGAACGGAGTTACAGTAAACAGAACCTGGTATTGGTACTTAACCGTGTCGGTACATCTGCAATTCTTTTTATTGGCTTCCTGATTGCCATGGTCATTGCCATTCCAGGCTTTACACCCGGGCAGCTGATGAGTGCCTTGGGGATTGGTTCGGTGGCGATCGGTTTCGCCTTCAAGGATATTTTCCAGAACCTGTTGTCCGGCGTGCTAATTCTGCTCGGTGAACCGTTTAAAATTGGCGATGACATTATTGTCTCAGGCATGGAGGGTACGGTAGAAGATATCCAGATCCGTGCAACTTTCCTGCGCTCACCCGATGGCCGCCGTATTGTGATTCCAAATGCAACGGTATATACCAGTGCCGTGACGGTAAATACGGCTTATCCGCGCCGCCGCTGTCAGTTTGTGGTTGGAATTGGCTATGAAGATGATGTGCAGAAAGCCAAGAGTATCATTATGGCAATTCTGGACAAGGATCAGTTGATCCTCAGCCAGCCTGCTTTTAATGTCAATGTGACTCAACTGGCTGACTTCTCGATTAATCTGACAGTAACCTGGTGGGTCGATACCCAGGAAAATTCGACAGGTAATTCAATCAGTACCGTTCAGGAACATGTGATTGAAGCCTTCGCGGAACATGGCATTTCAATTCCTTACCCTGTACAAGAAGTAAAAGTGTACCGTGGTGAAAATATTGAAGATGCTTCAGGCCGTGCTAAACAGTCGACCTAAGACATAAGGGATTACTGTTTCAGTACGGATAATACGGTTGCCAAGGCTCACAGCTTGGCAACCGTTTTTTATAAGTAGATCTATTTCATAAGGAATAAAACCGCCTTCTGGTCCAATCACCACCGTACACCGATGCTCAATTGCAAAAGGCATTTTGCTTTCAGCATAAGGATGCGCCACATAACCCGGGCAATCTGTACTAATCAAGGTCGGTAGTACATCTTCTACAAAGGGCTTAAAACGTTTATAGAGTTCAATTTTCGGCGCAATCGTATCCCCGGCCTGTTCCAGTCCCAGCTCTATATAATGATCTAACTGTTGTAAAAATGGAGTTTGCCAATAGCTTTTATCAACCCGATAGCTATGCAGCAGAATGATCTTCTCCACCCCAAGTGTCACCGCATCCATTATCAGACGACGCAGTACCTTTGGACGTGGTAAAGCCACAATCATCGTCACTGGCAACTTCGCAGGCACAGCTTCTTCTTTTAAGGGTTTCAGACGAACTATTTTTTCTGTAATTTCGATAATTTCTGTGAGATACCGTTTCCCTTCACGGATACCCACTTTTAGCGTATCACCGACTTGAATGTCCAAATGTGTCTGCAAATGTTCCAATTGGCGTTTGGCACTGATCGTCCAAATCTCAGATTGGGTTTGACGAGGATCAAGTAGGACGATGTTCATAACTAAAAACCAATCAAAAGATTTAATTCAGTAACGCATTGTCTGCACGACAATCATCAGCACAACAATGAGTCATATAGGAATAACAACTCGCCATTGGCATTCGTGACAGGTGACATGGATGTCACCCGTTTGATTAGGGTACATGGATGTATCCTCAATCAAACAAAAGATTTTTGCTACTTTTCATCTCTGAAAAGTAGGTCATCTCTACAATTAAACTTTTAGTAGTAAACCGATATATGCGAGTGTGGTGCAGTTTTACAAATACTGATCTATTACTGCAATATGCTTGGCAAGCGAACCCTGATTCTGCTGCATAATCTTTTGTGCTGCGGTATTTAAACTTTCTGCCTTGGATGAATTATTTAGAATCTTCAGCAAAGTTGTAGCTGCCTGCTGAACATTCTCTACCACTTCTACAGCTTGAGCTTCAACAAACTCATCGACAATAGTCTGGAAGTTAAAATAATTCTTACCCAGAATCGTAGGCACATTTAGTGCGATCGGCTCCAGAATATTATGTCCACCACCTGGTTCATTCAAAGAGCCACCAACATAACAGGCTTGGCTCAAGGCATACCAGAGCCACATCTCGCCCATGGAATCTGCCAGATAAACCTGAGTATCTTCTTCGATACGTTGCCCCACACTACGGCGCTGGGTTCTTAAACCTAAGGACTGTGCAGCCTGGAACACCTCATCAAAACGTTCCGGATGGCGTGGCACTACGATACAAACTAATGCTGGATCTGCATCCAGTGCAGATTTAAGTTCAGCCATCAATTGCTGTTCTTCAGGCGCATGCGTACTGGCGAGAGTAATGATCTTACGGCCTTGCAAAGACCATTCCTGTTTCAATTGAGCCGCATGATCAATAAATTGCTGCGGTGCCGTAATATCAAACTTGATATTACCTAAAATCTGGGTTTTTTTAGTTTCGATGCCTAAATCAATATAACGTTGTTGGGTTGCAAGATCCTGAGCCAATAGCTGCTGCATTGCGTTCAGCATGCCACGGGTTAGCCCTTTGACCTTGGCATAACCTTGAGCTGATTTTTCTGAAAGACGGGCATTCAGTAACAGACAGGGCACCTTATAATTCTTTGCCTGATCAATGAGATTTGGCCAGAGCTCAGTTTCCATTAATAGCAATAATTTCGGCTGATATTTCTGATAAAAATCCCGAATCAGATGTTTTTGATCGGCAGGCAAATAAACGGCCTGAAATAAATTTAAATAGGGTTCTTTAAGAAAAAGAGATTTGGCGCGTGCCTGACCTGTTTTAGTGGTATTGGTCACCAGCACCGGATGGCCTGATTTTAAATAATATTCAATCAGTGGCTGTGCTGCATTGGTCTCTCCAACCGAAACCACATGAAACCAGATGGCATGTTTGTTTTTGGGGGTCTGAAACGGACCAAAACGCTCAAGCAATTCCTGTTGTAGTTGTTCAGGACTTTCCGCACGCTTGCGAATACGTGACTGATATAAAGGCTTGATCAGTGTCAGTGCCGCGTTGTACCAAAAAGGAGTAGCCAAATGTTGCCCCGAAATTGAGTGAATCGGCAAAATATAACAGAGCCACATCGACATGTTAACCGATGTGGCTCATTTTCAGATTATTCTATTGTGCTTAAAACTTTTACTTCTGCCAAAGTCGGGTAATCAATATAACCCTCAGCCGCCTGACTGCCGATCATATTTTCCAGTTTTAGCTCGTTCAGCGGTGCATCTTGCAACAGACGCTCGTATAGGTCCGGATTGGCAATATAGGCCTTACCAAAAGAGACCGCATCTGCCTTTTCAGCTGCCAACAGCTCAATCGCATCTTCACGACTCAGTTGCATATTGGCAATATACGGCACGCCACCTGAACGCTGTTTCATATATTCAGAAATGCTGTCTTCAGCCAGATATTCACGGGTAAAGAAAAACGCGATTTGACGTTTGCCCAGCTGCTCCATCGCATAACCAAATGTTTCACGTGGATCATCATCACCCATGTCATGGTCATCACCACGCGGCGCAAAATGCACCCCTACACGATCCGCACCCCATACTTCAATCAGTGCATCAGTTGCTTCTAGCAGGAAACGTGTACGGTTTTCGACTGAACCGCCGTATTCATCTTCACGCTGATTGGTTTTGCTTTGCAGGAACTGATCAATCAGATAACCATTGGCAGCATGTAATTCAACACCGTCAAAACCGGCGTCTTTGGCACGAATCGCAGCTTGCTTGTATTGCTCGGTAATGGCATGAATTTCTGAGATTTCCAGCGGACGTGGAAGAACATAAGGGCGCTTAGGACGTAACAGGCTGACGTGACCGGCCTGTTGTACTGAACTCGCCGATACCGGTGTTTCACCATTTAACAGCTCTGGATCAGAAACACGCCCCACATGCCATAGTTGGGCAACGATTAAACCACCCTTCTCATGTACAGCATTGGTTACCAGTTTCCAGCCTTCGACCTGTGCATCTGTAAATAGCCCAGGTGTATTGCGGTAACCATTGGCTTCTTCAGAAATGACAGTCGCTTCAGAAATGATCAGGCCTGCACTTGCACGTTGGGCATAGTACTCAGCCATCATCGTGGTTGGGACACGCTCATCAGTTGCACGACTACGGGTTAAAGGCGCCATAATGACACGGTTTTTTAATTCAAGCGCACCCAGTTTCAGGGGGGTATTTAATTCAGCCATACTGACTCCGACCTCCAGATATGTTTTAGAGGTGTTGTTGTAGATGTTCGATGTACTGCTGAATCAAAGCTTCGTTGCGGGAGAAATATGACCATTGCCCATGTTTAGTGGCGGTAATTAATCCCGCCTGCTGTAACACGGACAAATGATTGGACATGGTGGACTGCGAAACTTGCCCTAATTTTTCAATCTGGCCCGCACAAACACCACGCTGAAAGCCGCCACATTCTTCGGCAGACAGAAACTGCTCTGGTGTTTTTAACCATTCCAGAATTTGCCGGCGTGTGGGATTTGCCAGTGCTTTAAAGATCAGATCAAAGTCCATAGTCACATCACATAGTCGTGCGCAACAAAGCTGATTGCAGCATTTATCCCAGTATATCGTATTTTTTCGATTTATATATCGAATATTTTAGATATAAGAGTCACAAACTGTATCTGCTTTGCTACGCAGAGAGTTAAAAGGTCTGTTTACAGGCCTTGTTTTAAGCTTGCTTCAATAAATTTATCCAGATCACCATCCAGAACTGCACCTGTATTTGAATTTTCAACACCAGTACGTAAGTCTTTGATACGTGAGTCATCCAGTACATAAGAACGGATCTGGCTACCCCAACCAATGTCAGACTTCGAGTCTTCTAATGCTTGAGCCGCTTCATTACGTTTGCTCATTTCCAGTTCATAGAGTTTTGCACGTAACTGTTTCCAGGCATGGTCACGGTTGGCATGTTGTGAACGCTGGTTCTGACAGGCCACCACAATACCGGTTGGAATATGAGTCAGACGTACCGCAGAGTCAGTTTTGTTAATGTGCTGACCACCGGCACCCGAGGCACGGTAAGTATCTGTACGAACATCTGAAGGATTGATTTCAATCTCAATATTGTCATCTACTTCAGGCGATACAAACACTGCAGAGAATGAGGTATGACGGCGGTTACCCGAGTCAAATGGTGATTTACGTACTAGACGGTGTACACCTGATTCGGTACGTAACCAGCCATAGGCATACTCACCTTCTACACGGATCGTAGCAGACTTGATCCCGGCTACATCACCGTCAGACTCTTCCATCACTTCTGCTTTAAAACCATGACGTTCAATCCAGCGCATGTACATACGCAGCAGCATCGATGCCCAGTCTTGTGCTTCTGTACCACCTGAACCTGCCTGAATTTCCACATAGCATGGATTTGGATCCATTGGATTACTGAACATACGACGGAATTCAAGCTTTGCCAGCTCTTCTTCTGCTGTTGTTAATTCTGCCTGAACATCTTCAAGCATGGCTTCTTCATCGGCTTCTACAGCCAGATCAAGCATGGCTTGTGCATCTTCAAGCTGATTCGCCAGACCATCCAGTACATTCAGTACATTCTCAAGCTCGCCTTTTTCTTTGGCCATAGCCTGCGCACGGTTCTGATCATTCCAGATGGCTGGATCTTCTAATTCACGGAGAACCTCTTCCAAACGCTCTTTTTTCAGATCGTAGTCAAAGATACCCCCGTAGTGTTTGACCACGTTCGTTCAAGTCTTTTAGCTGGAGTAGATAAGGATTAATTTCCACGTGAATTTCTCTCAATCAATAAGGCATAAATTTTTAGCAGGCAATTATATCACAGTCCTTTCCCGCAGTTTGAACAGGACATCTGTATGATTTCTGCCTGCCATAAATATTTATTTCAATAATTCAACTCAATCAATTTAGCAGTGTTGATTGATCTTCATATAGAGAGAAAATGCATTCAAAATGAATTTTATTAACGAAAAACTTCTAATTTTTTAAAACTCAACCAGTCTTTTTAATCATAAATTTTCTGATTATTTATTAATCAAAATCTCTAAAATTCACAATCTTTACATAGTTTTAATAAAACAAAACATTGTTTTTTTTATTTATATTTCAATGAATTAAAATCATAAAATTACACAAAATTACTGAATTGACATTAATGTAACTTTCCCTTGATTGACGATCTGTCGATTTGGGCTAGACTGAAACTGTAACAAAAAATGTATTAAATCCCAGCCAAAATTTCAGAGGGGAGTATCCGCATGAAAAAATTAGCAATCGCTTCAGCACTAATTTCAGCCGTAGCTTTTACGGGTACCGCAGCACATGCTTATCAAGCAGAAATTGGTGCATCAGCAGGCTTAACAGATCCGGACAACGGTAGTTCAAGCGGCTCTTTCGGTGTAGATGGCACTTACTACTTTAATCCTGTACAAACGCGTAATTCACCATTAGCCGAAGCTGCTTTCCTTGATCGTGCAAGTAATGTGAAAGCTGAATACCAATATGATGAAATTGGTGATGCTGAAGCACATCGTTACGGTGTCGGTGCAGAATACTTTGTACCGAATTCAGACTTCTATCTAGGTGGTAAGGTGAGTGGTCATGACTTGCAAGACAATGATGACTTCGATAATGACCTGACGACTTATGCTGCAGAAGTGGGTTACCTTCCAGCACCAGGCTTATTGATTGCTGCCGGTGTGAAAGGATGGGATAACGACCGTGATGACGGTGTAGATCCAACACTTCGTGCAAAATATGTGACTACCTTAAGCAACGGTAAAGACATTAACCTTGAAGCTGGTGCCGCTTTTGGTGATCTTGATGAGTACAACCTGAAAGCTGACTACTTTATCGATAAAACTTTAAGCGTTGGTGCTGACTATCAGAACAATGACGTTATCGACCGTAGTGAATTTGGTGTGAGTGCACGTAAATTCATCAACCAGCAAGTTAGCCTTGAAGGCCGTGTAGGCTTTGGTGAAGCAGGTAATAATGACTACAACAAATTTGGTGTAGCTGCAAAATACCGCTTCTAATTTAAGTTAGACATAGTTTTAATAAAAAAGCCCTTCTTCGGAGGGGCTTTTTTAATGCACCAAAATAAGACCAATGGTCTTGACCATAAGAATAAAAAACATACAATTTGTTACAAGTATAAAATTTCAAGTTTTATCAATAACAACCGAGACTTTTACATGTTAAAAAAAATTGTACTTGTAACTGCCCTGCTGGGCACATTTGGTTTGAGCCATGCTTATCAGGCTGAAGTAGGTGGCACTATTGAGATCCTAGACCGCGACCAAGGTGGTTCAGATGTAGGTTTTTCGATTGATGGCACTCATTACTTCAGCCCAGTTCAAATCAAAAATTACCCTTTAAACGAAGCTGCATTCTTAAATCGCGCGAGCAATATAAATGGTGCTTTAAGTTATGTAGATGACTCAGAGATTTTTGGGATTCAAGCAGGTATTGAATACTTTGTTCCAAATTCAGATTTTTACTTGAGTGGTAGTCTTTCTCATTTTGATAATGATTTTGGGGATTTAACCAGTTATAGCGCTGAAGCAGGCTACTTACCAGTTCCTGGTTTATTAGTTGCTTTAGGACTTATCGGCATTTCTGAAGATGATGCAGATGATGAAATTGATCCAACGTTACGTGCGAAATATGTAACTCAAGTTGGAACTTATGATATGAATTTTGAAGCTGGTGCGAGTTTCGGTGACATCGATGCGTATAATCTGGGAGCTGATTTATATCTAGATAAAACCTTTAGTGTAGGTATTGGATATACTGATTCTGACTTAGAAGGTACTGACGTATTTAGTATACGTGCTAAAAAATTCTTTTCTCAGCAATTTAGTTTAGAAGGTGGTATTACTTTTGGTGACAGTGCCGACATCTTCGGTGTACGTGGTACCTATCGCTTCTAATTAAATATTACAGAGTATAAAAAACCGCTCTTTTGAGCGGTTTTTTATTTACTGTTCCAGATGTGCAATCCGCATCTGCAAACTGACATTGCCATTAAAGATATTTTTGTCCAGTTCATAAACCAGACGTACACTGTCCTGCATTGGATCGAACTGATATTTACTGGCTGCATTAA
>NZ_DEZM01000141.1:0-5835 GCF_002364825.1 Acinetobacter sp. UBA3132
AAGTTGACGAGGGATTAAATAGATATAAATTAAATACAGAGATTTCTTGCGCTTTGCTTTGAAGCAGCGCCCAAAGCTTGCTCAAATCCATTTCTTCCATCTAAAGTAAATCAATGGTCCAA
This sequence comes from Acinetobacter sp. UBA3132, assembly GCF_002364825.1. Lineage (NCBI taxonomy): Bacteria > Pseudomonadati > Pseudomonadota > Gammaproteobacteria > Moraxellales > Moraxellaceae > Acinetobacter > Acinetobacter sp. UBA3132. The sequence goes on from NZ_DEZM01000141.1 coordinate 123, forward strand.
TGAAGAATGCGACCAGAATCAGCCCGACAATAATAAAGCTGGTGGTGCCATGTGCAAAAGGCAGAACTTCTGTGTTCATCCCATAAATACTCGCAATCAGCATCGGTGGCGCAAGCATACTTGGCAGGATCGAGAATCGACGGATCGTGTCATTCTGTTCGGTATTAATGAATCCGGAAGTAGTATCAAGCAGGAATCGCACCTTTTGGAACAGGAACGCATCATGCTCAACCAGAGAGCGTACATCTTCACTGAGCTCTCGAATGTCCGCATCGTAGATATGACTACCGAGCGCCCGTGGACGGGACAGGAAGGTCAGTACCCGGCGTAAATCGATCAGACAGAGCTGGGCTTTTCCAAGCATATCCTCGAGCTGTGCCAGACGGGTAATCATGTCATCCAGATCCAGAATCTGTTCACGATGGCGGTTATTCAGAACTTCGGTTGAGTATTTTTCCAGATCCTTGTGCACATCTTCCAGAATATCCGCCAGCTCATCCAGCTTGGCTTCAAGCAGGCCAAGTAGAATCCAGGTCGGATCCTTATAATCAATCTCATAATCATTGCGGCGCGCACGAGCACGAAAGGCACGGAACGCGACCAGTTTTTCCCCACGCAAGGTAAACAGCCGATCTTTATGCAGAATGAAGGCGACGGTTTGCACCGTAGCTAAAATGCTGGATTGATCTTCGGTATCTTCTTCTACCTGATAGTTTTTATTTTTCGTTAAAAAATAAGTGCTGATATGCAAAATACCGTCATCATCGCGGTAGAATCGGGCACTGGATGAAATGTCTTCTAATGATTTGAGGGTAGGAAGATTTTGCTCATAAGCGTCCATGATCCATTGCTGCTCTTCCTGTGAAGGTGCAATCAGATCAACCCAAACCAAATCTTGATGTAAATCAAAGTCGCCATTAATAGTGGCATCTTCTAGGCTACCGCGCTCTGTGGCATAAAAGGCTTCAAGCATGCTGTCTTTTCTCCCTTGCGCAGTATGTAAATTGGAATGGGTGTATTTTAGACAAGGAATTGAATAAAAACACTGATTGAACAGTTATTTTTTTAAAAAAAGCTTCGATCAGGGATTCCTTGCGATACAGCTAGAACTAAATGGTGAAAAATGATGAATTCTATCGCAATTTTTTGTGGTTCCGCACTGGGGATCGCACCTGTTTATACCCAGATTGCTGAAAAAGTCGGCCAGACGCTGGCATCTAGACAGCAAACTCTGATTTATGGTGGTGGCCGTTCAGGCTTGATGGGAATTGTTGCGGACAGTACTCTGGCTGCGGGCGGCCAAGTGATTGGGGTGATTCCAAAGCAGCTGGTAGACCGTGAACTGGCCCATCCTGGTCTGACTGAACTGCATATTGTTGAAAATATGCACGCGCGCAAAACCAAAATGTCAGAACTGGCAGATGGTTTTATTGCGATACCGGGTGGTGTAGGAACACTGGAAGAAATCTTTGAGCAATGGACCTGGGCACAGCTCGGTATTCATGAAAAGCCATGTGCATTTTTAAATGCAGAAAACTTCTATACCGGTTTGATTCAATTTATTCAGCACACGACTGAACAGGGTTTTACCAAGGCACGTTTTACCGAGAAACTCATTGTTAGTGAAGAAATTGAAGCAATTCTGGATGCTTTTGAGAATTATCAACCACCGCAAGCGAAATGGGGGATGGTTGATCAGCAAGATCTTGTGAAATAAGCCCATTGATCATTTTTAAATTTGAGTTGTTATGAAAGTTATTACTGTTGCCGCCGGCATTGTACTGAATGAAGCACAGCAATTATTGGTTGTACGTAAGAAAGGCACCAGCTGCTTTATGCAGGTGGGTGGCAAGCTGGAACCGAATGAAGCACCTGAAGTGACGATTGTTCGTGAAATCCAGGAAGAAATCTGCTGTCAGGCTGAAGTGCAGCAATTTGTGGGTCGTTTTGAAACGAAGACCGCGAATGAACCCGACCACCAACTGGTCAGTTATGTATATCTGGTCAAACTGGATCAAATGCCCAAAATTGAGGCGGAGATTGCCGAGATGAAATGGATTGATCTTAATGAACGAGACTTAGCACTGGCCCCATTAACCACAGAAATTGTGATTCCATGGGTGAAGTCAAATCTATTGGCCCAAGCTTAATTTAAAGCTTTGCACCTGCGACACAGGCTGTATAAATTTGCTGGCAGCCAAGTTCTTCGAGCTTCTGATTAAGTGCACGAATTGAACTGCCAGTTGTTACCACATCATCAATAATCAGTACTTTACGATAACGCAATTTTGATGATGTACTGATCTGAAATTGTGCTTCAATATCTTCAATCCGTTCCAGGCGGCTTAAGCCTTTTTGTGAATGCTGTTTGAGCCGGCTCACCGGTTGCCATACTGGAACTTGAAGATGCTTTGCGACCTGTTTAGCCAGCAGTAAGGACTGGTTATAGCCACGCTGTACCAGTTTGTCTGTCGAGATTGGCATCGGAACGACTGCGCTGACTTTGGGAAGTTTTAAACTGATAAGCGTGCCTGCTAACAAGTTTTCCAGATAAAGCTTCTGCTCATATTTGAACAACTGAATCAGACGATCCATCGGATAATCATAATGGCAGGCAATCTGTACCTGCATTTCCTGGCGCTGGATGGTCTGATGTGCCCAAGGTAGCTGGTTCCAGCAATCCTGGCATACTGAATAAATTGTTTGATAATCGTTATGACAAAGCTGGCAGGGCTGTAACTTGCCCAGCCAATGCTTGCCTTGCTGAATCAGCTTAGACATAGGCATATCGTGGTGCCTCAGGTAACCAGCGTTTTAATAACGCAACGGCCTGTTTTGGATAATCCTTTAACATCTGCTGCGCCACATAATGTGCCTGATTGAGCAGGTGGTCATCGCGTTCCAGCTTGGCTACCCGGAAACCCATATCTCCGGTTTGTTTGGTGCCAAGCAGTTCACCTGGACCACGCAGTTCCAGATCCTTTTCCGCGATGATAAATCCGTCATTGGTTTCACGCATGATACGCAAACGTTCCTGACCATTCTGAGAAAGGGGATGCTTATACAGAAGTACACAGAAACTGGCTTTGGCACCCCGGCCAACACGTCCACGCAGCTGATGCAGTTGTGAGAGTCCGAGACGCTCGGCATTCTCAATCACCATCAGAGAAGCATTCGGTACATCGACACCCACCTCAATCACGGTCGTGGCAATCAATAGCTGCAATTCATTATTTTTAAATTGTTGCATCACCGCCTGCTTTTCATCAGGCTTCATCTTGCCATGGACCAGACCGATATTGATTTCCGGGAAGCGTTCCTTAATTTCGGCAAAAGTGGCTTCTGCTGCTTGGGCATCTAAAGTTTCTGACTGTTCGACCAGAGTACAGACCCAATACGCTTGCTTGCCTTCAGCACAGTTAGTGGCAATACGCTGTAGTACTTCTTCACGGCGATCCAGTGGGATAGTTACGGTTTGGATCGGGGTACGACCTGGTGGCAGTTCATCAATAACTGAAGTGTCCAGATCGCCATACGCAGACATGGCAAGCGTACGTGGAATTGGTGTCGCCGTCATGACCAGTTGATGCGGTGACATGCCATCTAGCCCTTTATTGCGTAGAGCCAGACGCTGATCCACACCAAAGCGATGCTGCTCATCAATAATTACCAGCCCCAATTTGGCAAACTCGACATTTTCCTGAAACAAGGCATGGGTGCCGACCACCAGATTGGCACTGCCATCTTTAATGCTTTGTTCTGCCGCAGTACGGGCTTTACCTTTTTGTTTGCCAGATAACCAGGAAACAGTCAGTCCCAGTGGCTCAAACCATTTTTTAAAATTCAGATAATGCTGTTCTGCCAGAATTTCGGTTGGTGCCATGAGGGCCACTTGCCAGCCTTCTTCCAGAGCATGACAGGCTGCCACACCAGCAACCAATGTTTTACCTGCACCGACATCGCCCTGTACCAGACGCAACATCGGTTTGTTGCCTTTCATGTCATGGGCAACTTCTCGTGAAACACGTTTTTGCGCCCCCGTCATTTCAAAAGGTAGACCCGCGAGCAACAGTTTGGCATAACGCTTACTTGGTGAAAATGCAGGCGCTTCAATCTGCTGAATAAAGGCACGGCGGGTCAGTAAACTGATCTGATGCGCGACCAGTTCCTCAAAGATCAAACGCTGCTGGGCGGGGTGGGAACCCTGTGCCAGCTGCAACATATTGGCATCGACTGGAGGATGATGAATATATTCCAGTGCCTGCTTCAGGTCATAGCCATTGCTGAATTGAGCTGGTAACAGTTCCGGCAGATCATCACTGTGTAGGGCGAGCGCCTGCTTGATATATTCACGTAATTTGGGTTGGGTCAGGCCTTCAGTTGCCGGATAGATCGCCGTAAGTTGTGTCTGCGGAAGTGGGGTATGTTCAGTAATGACCTGTAATTCGGGGTGATACATTTCCAGGCCACGGGCACCAACACGCACTTCGCCAAAAACTCTTAATCTTGCACCAACTTTGCAGCGGTCGGTAATGCCTTTATAGATATGATAGAAACGTAGCGTCACCTTGCCGCAATCATCATCCAGCAGTACGGCCATGGACTTGCGTTTACCTGGTGGAAAATCTACGCCTTTGACAATACCTTCCAGCAAATAGCTACGTCCCACAGTCAATTGATTCATGGGAATGATCGTGCTACGGTCTTCGTAGTCACGTGGCAGATGAAAGAGCAAATCATCAGTTGTGAACAGATTTAATTTTTCAAGTAATGTGGCGGCGGCATTGCCGACACCTTGTAACTGATGGACTGCAGCCATGTCCCCTCAACCAGGTTTTGTGATTCGGTGCTGAATGCATATTTTATTTATCGGTTATGGTAAAACATCCGCACGCATAGCTAAACAATTATTTGAGCAAGGTCATCAAATTAGCACAATCAGTCGCAGTGCGAAAACAGATTCCTGTGCCACTCATCATGTTCAGGATGTGCATCAGCTCGATTTAATCAGCCTTGCACCGATTGACTGGGTCTACGTCTTGCTCAGTCCTGACCAGAGTACGTTCGAAGCTTATCAGCAGACTTATCTGGACTCAGTCGGTCCAATTGTGACTGCGCTAAAATCCCATCCGGTAAAACGTCTGGTTGTCGTATCATCCACCCGCGTCTATGGCAAGAATGCCGGAGAGCGGGTGGATGATGACAGCCCAATTCATCCGAATGATCCGCAAGGCAAAGTCTTGCATCAAATGGAGCAGACTTATTTAGCTGCTTATCCAGACCAATGTACGATCATCCGCCCAAGTGGGATTTATGGAACTTCAGTTGCACGCTTGAAAAAAATGGCACGATCTATGACCAGTTATCCAAATTTGCATTGGTCGAATCGGATTCATATTGAAGACTTGTCACGTTTTATGGCTGAGATGATTCACGTGGAATATCTTGAGTCTTCATATATTTTGACCAATAACCAGCCACAACTGTTGCATGAAGTTCTGCAATGGTTTCAGCAGCAGAGGGGGCTTCCTTTGCTTAAAGTTGAGAGCGAGCAGATGACGGGTAAAAAGCTCTATGCCACACGTATGCAAAAAATGGGATATGAGTTGAAGCATCCGGACTGTTATGAGGATTATTTGGAATTGATGAAGTTATCCACTCATCTTGAATAAAGTTGAGTTCCCTCTCCTTTTTAGGAGAGGGTTAGGGAGAG
>NZ_DEZM01000141.1:5993-6208 GCF_002364825.1 Acinetobacter sp. UBA3132
AGGGTTAGGGAGAGGTAAGTTTTTAAACATTTTCTCTCATCCCTCTTGCGAAGCAGTGTTTTTCATCCCAGAGGGAAAGAGCGCTTAAATAATCTTACTTTTTCTTCCGTTTCGCACGCTTCTTGGCTTGTTCAGCTGCCAAGGCATCTAAAGCTTCTTTCAATTCTTCATCAGTAAAGGCTGTAAGGTTATGAAGCATTTGCAGCTTTACTTCA
>NZ_DEZM01000141.1:6402-22833 GCF_002364825.1 Acinetobacter sp. UBA3132
ATCCAGTACCAGATCAGCATACTGAGCGATATTTCTGAAGCTTTCATCAAAGACAATCGCGTTGTCTTCATTAGTACTGATATAACCTTTTTGAGTTAGCGTTTTGATAAAGCTTTGGAACAGTGCCTTATCAAAGAATTCTGGTGAATTGAATTCATACAGTACAGACAGACGCTGACCTACCAGATGGCTTAATTCTTCAACCTGACGGGTGGAGATATTGCCTGAACCACGTTGGGTAATCAGTGCCAGCGTCATGTAATAGCGCTCGATACTTTGCATGACAGGTGCAGCCAAAACTTCTAGCTGATGATGTGCTTCGCTGTTTGGTGTAGGTGCTACCAGATTTTCACCATCCTGTGCAATCAGCTTCGCTGCAATCAAGGCATCAATATAAGCGTCTACTGGTGCCTTGATTTCATCTTCATGCCATTTCAGGAACAGTTCAGCTTTCAGGAATGGGTATAAGGTGCTGCTGATATTCACCAGATCATCACGGCGAATAATGCCATTATGATTTACCAGGGCGGCTACCAGTGACGGTAATACAAAGGCATGCACAATATTGTTGCGGAAATAGGTCAGTAAAATCGCCTGATTATCTTCGATGGCGATAATATTGCCCAGCACATGATTGACGCGTTTGATCAGTTTCAACTTCATTGCATAGGCAATGATTTCTTTCCCTGATAACGGCGTCACTTGCATACGTTCATCATATGGCAAAGACGTCAGCAGATTACGATAAGTATCTAACTGTTTGATACAAATCGCCTCATCCAGTGTGTGTTTTGGTGTCGCTAATAAAATGAGTGACAACAAGGATACCGGGTTAATGACGGCTGCACGGTTAATATTTTCCAGAATTGCCTGTGCAGAACTATTTACTGCTTCAGATACTGCTGGCGGGATCGGATCATCATTCTTTTCAATCTTGATTTCATCTGCACCATGCTGTTTCAGCATGTCATCCAGAAACACGGGTTCACCAAAATTCAGATGTACCTTACCGAAAATACGTTCAATCTTGCGCAAGGTTTTTAGAATGCCAAAAATAGATTCCGCTTCTTTTTCCTTACCGTTCATTTCACCTACATAAGTTGCACCTTCCATCAGACGTTCATAGCCAATATAGGTGGGTACAAATACGATAGGCTTCGCTTTGCCACGCAAATGACCATGCACGGTCATTGCCAGCATGCCGGTTTTCGGTGGCAACAGACGACCGGTACGTGAACGGCCCCCTTCAATAAAGTATTCCAGTGGAGTATTACGTGACAGAACGCTATACAGATATTCTTTGAAAACTGTCGTATAGAGTGCATTACCGCGGAAAGTACGGCGGATAAAGAAGGCACCACCACCACGCAAGATCTGGCCAACAAATGGCATGTTCAGGTTATCACCCGCTGCGATGTACGGCACCATCAAACCACGACGATAAATCACATAAGATAATAACAGGTAGTCGATATGACTACGGTGACATGGTGCATAGACAATTTCATAGTCTTTCGCCAGTTCACGTACCGTACTGAAGTTATGTACATCAATGCCGTCATAGAGCTGAGTCCAGAGACGGGTCAGGGCCTTATCAGCAAAACGTACGGTTGAGTTGGAATAATCTGATACGATTTCATTTAAATAACCAATCGCACGGCGTTCAGCTTCATCCACACTGATCTTGCTGCGGATACTTTCATTACGGATAGCCGCCTGCACATCTGGAGATTTGATCAGACCCTGCATCACATTACGGCGATCTGAAAGATCAGGTCCCAGCACTACTTCACGTTGGGCATCCAGATAGTCATTCAAGGTACTGACAATATAAGTTGCTGGAGACAGGTTCGGATGTGTCACTTTGGCATGATCAATGAGTGCACGCAGTGACTGTGCTTCATGGAACTCCAGATAAGACTGACGACCATGCAGACCAATATTCACCAGCTGTTTCATCTTACTTGGTGTTGACCAGGTGTCGGTAAATAACAATTTGAACCAGGAATCTTCTTTCTCTGGTTCACGGCCCCATAGTACGGTCACCGGAATCAGTTCCACATCCAGTTCTGGATTCTGTTCCAGTACTTCAATCAGACGCAGCAGGCGTGGTGGAAAAGCATGTGGCGGCGAGCTCAGCAGATTGCTTTCATCATGATATTGCAGGAACAATACCGAAGCTTTTTCCCGGCGCGTACCTAAATCCATTGGATCAAGTGCAGCAGGCAATTTGAGACGACGGGTTTCACCGTCTACCACCAGCGCATTACTGCGAGAATGGTTTTGCAGAACATAGCAGACAATCTTTTTCTGATCTTGCTGGTCAGCCGCTGGAGCAGGAACTTCCGTTGGTACTTCCCCAAGTACATGCGGGGTAACCACAAGTTCAAGCATCTTACTTGAAAGCTTGCGATACATTTGACCAAAGCCACTCTTGGACATACCTACTCCTAATTTTACTGACCAGAACCACAGGATTTCTGAGGGGGATCTATTTTGATAGATTGTATTTGAAAACAATATGTCATTTTCTAACAAATTCTACAAAAGTTCTTTGATTTTAACGTGAAAAAACGTTTTTTTTATCGGAACATCTACAAAGTGAATGACAGGTCAGTCAGTCAATCTCTAGGGATTTACTCAGAATTTATGGCAGAATATTACCAGAAATGAAGCACATTGTTATTTTTCCAATGTTGGATATCCCGAACATCGTATAGGTTGCCTATGAATGTCTTAACACAAGAACTGGTTGAATTGCTTAGCCTGGAAAAGCTGGAAGAGAATATTTTCCGTGGAATTAGCCGTAACCTGGTAGGCAAGCGCGTATTCGGTGGGCAGGTGTTGGGTCAGGCATTGCGAGCTGCATCCTATACGACGGATCGTCCAGCACATTCATTGCATGCCTATTTCCTGTTTGGAGGAGATGTCAATGCACCGATTATCTATGAAGTAGATCGTATCCGTGATGGCAAGAGTTTTGCCAGTCGTCAGGTGCGTGCGATTCAGCATGGCCGTACTATCTTTATGTGTATGGTGTCTTTTGCCGAACCAGAAGAAGGCTTGAACTATCAGATTTCTGAACCAGAATATCCCTCAGTCGACAGCCTGAAAAATGAGGCAGAACTGAAGCATCAGATTGTTGAATTCGTACCGGAAAATGTCCGTGCTTCATTTATGCGTGATCGCCATGTAGAAATTCGTCCTGTGATGCCGGTGAATCCATTCCAGCCGCAACCGGAAGCGCCAAATTATGCGCATTATATCCGTACCCGTGGCCAAGTCGCTCCGGAAGTTGATGAGGTTTCGCTGCATCAGGCGATTGCTGCTTTCTACTCAGACTTTACCTTGATGACGACAGCATTGCGTCCACATGGTCTGAGCTATATTTCACCAAACCTGCAATGTGCCAGCATTGACCATGCCATGTATTTCCATAAGCCATTCCGTGCTGATGAATGGATGCTTTACGACATGGATGCGACAGTGAGTGCCAGCTCACGTGGCCTGAACTTCGGTCGTATGTGGCAGAATGGAGAACTGGTCTGTAGTACAACCCAGGAAGGTCTCATCCGTCTGCGGGAAATTGAGACCCAGTAAGATCCAAAATAAAAAAGCCGGACTAAAGTTCCGGCTTTTTTATGGGTGTGATTTGAAGTTAGTGGCAATGTGGCACATCATTGCTTGAATGCTTATGGCAACCTTGCTGTTCTTTACCGCCCGAAGAATGTGCAAAAACCTGTCCGATGCTGCAAATGAGTGCAACAGCAATGATCATTTTTTTCATGAACGTGTATTTCCTTTGTATAAAACCAGCTTATTGCACTGATTAAGCACATCGCGTGCCAAAATTCGGTACATCACCATATGGATTAAATGAATAATAAAAGATATTTTGCTGCAAAGCGTTTATAAAATTTTACTCGATTATCCGAAACTTGCATGGCATAGTGCCGGATAAGTTCAATATTAAAATGTCCATGAAGATGAGCTTAAATACACAGATTCTAGTTGCCGCAGTATTGGGTGTCCTGTTTGGTTTTTTATTAAATCTTTTCCCACAAACCACGTTTGAAGAGCTCAGCCTGTATGGTCTGGGTATCATGAGTAGCATCTTCATTGGTTTGCTAAAAATGTTGCTGGTTCCACTGATCTTTAGCTCGATTGTGGTTGGAGTATCGAATCTGCAAGCTGGTGGTCAGCTGAGCCGAACCTGGAAAATTACCTTGGCATGCTGTGTCACCACGACCACCCTGGCCTTAATCTTGGGATTGGCTTGTGCCCATCTGTTTGATGTAGGCAAGGGTGTCGATGTAGTAATGTTCCAGGATGCCATGGCTCAGCATAAAACTCCGGATACCTTAACGCCGTCTTCATTCTTTACCAACTTTATTCAGAATACCCTGATCAATCCGTTTAAGGCCTTTGCCGATGGTAATGTGCTGGCAGTGGTGGTCTTTGCACTCTTTGTCGGTGTGGCACTGGTGGCAGGAGGAGACAAGTTCCGGACGGTACGTAAGCTCAGTATGCAGTTCTTTGACATCATGATGCTGATGATTGGTTGGGTCATGAAACTGGCGCCATTCGGGATTTTTGCGCTACTGGCCAAGCTGATTGCCACTGAAGATATTTCGGTACTGAGCCGTCTGGCAGAGTTTGCTGCGGTAGTAACGGGCACCACCATTTTCCACGGTCTGGTAGTTCTACCATTATTGTTGTGGATCTTCGGGAAAATGAGCCCGATTACCTTTTTCAAAGGCACTCGCGCAGCCTTGATTACCGCTTTTGCGACCAGTTCCAGTTCTGCAACCATGCCATTATCTATGAAATGTGCCCAGGAAAATCTGGGAGTACGTCCACATACGGCAGGCTTTGTCATTCCGCTTGGGACTCAGCTGAACATGGATGGTACGGCACTGTATGAAGCCGCAGCAGCTTTGTTTATTGCCAACCTCATGGGACTTGATCTGACGTTGGGGCAGCAATTGGTCGTGTGTGCCACAGCAATGATTGCATCTTTAGGCGCACCGGGTATTCCAAGTGCCGGGATGGTGACCATGATCATGGTACTGCAATCAGTTGGCTTGCCGGCAGAAGCCATTGCGATCCTGTTGCCGATTGACCGACTGCTCGATACGGTCAGGACTGTGGTGAATGTGCAGGGGGATATGATGATCAGTGTCGTGGTTGACCGACATACCCGTGAACCGCAACTGGATCAGTCCATCTCTAGTTGAGGATTGAAAACTATCTCCCACAGATGTCCATCTGGATCCTGAAAATAGCCTGCATAGCCGCCATAAAATGTGGCCTGTGCAGCTTTCACAATCTTGGCTCCAGCTTTTTCAGCCTGAGTCATGACCTGATCGACATCTAATGGGCTATACACATTATGTCCCAAGGTCATTTGAGTGGGACACATCGGGCTCGGTTCGAGTCCGGTATCATGCTGGATGCTGCTTTGCGGCCATAAAGCCAGTTTTAATCCAGCCTGTAGTTCAATAAATGCGACTGCGCCACATTCAAATTCTTTGCCAACAATGCCTTTACTGGGAAAGCCCAGCCCATCACAATAAAAGCGTAGTGCAGCCTCCAGGTCGCGAACACCGAGTGTAATCACTGAAATCCGTGCTTGCATGAGCTCATCCTTATGGTCATGTCTATAGCTTTATCTTAGGTCAAATAAAAAGCAGGGAAATGACCCCTGCTGTTAGAAATTGTAATAAGAGGAGAGCTTAGGCGACTTTTAAACCTGCCCGTTTGGCCGCAGGGGAATGCTCAAGATAATACAGCGCATCATCGGTACTGCCTTCATGCACCGGGTCATACCATGGCATCAGATAGCCGAGCTGCTGAGAAACCAGCCATAGGGGATTGGGTAGCAAACGATTGTCCTGCTGTGAAATACGCAACCATTCTTTCCAGATCCAGGGTTTATACACCGCTGGTTTCAGCTGCTTAAAACGAGGGTCTTGTGCCAACAAGCGTGCTGCACCGTCGACCCACAGACCAATTACTCCAATAATCACCACCACACTTAAATAGTAGCGGGCAATATATCCGCCACCAAGATGACGATATAAGTCAAATGCCACACTGCGATGCTCAATTTCTTCTGCGCCATGGCATTTCACCAGATCTAGCATATTTGCATCAGCACCAAGCCGTTCCCATTCGGTGTTATAGAGCGCATATTTTCCAAGGACACAGGTCATATGCTCTACAGTTGCGACGATACCAAGCCGGAACAGATCCCATTGATGTTCTGCGATTTTAGGAATTTTCAGACCAAGCGGCTGATCAGCCAGCAATTGATTGAACAGGAAATCCATAATGTCCAGATTGCGCTGGATATCAATCTGGCGTTCAGATAGATACTCTTTATTGGCCGAATTATGTGCCTGAGCATGCATGGCTTCCTGACGGATAAAAGCCTGTACATCATGCTTTAATTTTTCATCGGTGATCTGAGCGAGAACCTTGTTATACAGGCGACAGAACCAGAATTCACCGGCCGGCAGAATATTATTAATTTCATTCACAAAGTAACTGGCGAAAGGCTGATTTGGAATCCAGTCAATTGGGGTAGCCTGCCATTCAAACTTAACTTTGCGTGGTTGGATAAAATAGGAAATTGAAGAGCCAATTTTTGTTGTTTTGAATCGTGAGAGTAAAAACATGGGGTGGATCCATCACTGCTTGATCAATATAGTATGAAAATAATGTCCCGAATCGCTGCAGGCAATACGGGACATTATTTTGTCACTTAGATCACATCGGACTTATTTTGGCTGTTCTTGTTCGACAATCTCTGTTTGATCAGCTTCAACCGGCTCATCCAGATTATTTAATTCACTCGCAGTAATTTCATGATCTGGGTCTGAGTCAGTTTCATCTTCTAGCTCCACAGATTCAATCGGTTCATCAGCTTCGTTTAAATCATGGATTGACGCTTCTGGAATGTTATCCAGATCAAATTCCGTTGGTTGATCCAGGGTAAAGTTAAGACGACCAGCCATCACGCTTGCCAGTTCTTCCAGACCTTCTTTATTTAAAGAGGAAAATAATTGAATCGAGAAGTTCAGCTTCATTTTATTTAATGTTGCTTTGACTTCCTGCAGGGCTTTGGACGCAGGACCACGATTCAGTTTGTCTGATTTGGTCAGCAAAACATGCACGAACAGGTGACGTGAATAGGCCCATTCCAGCATCATCACATCGAAATGTTGTAGTGGATGACGGATATCCATCAACAGCACCAGACCTTGCAAGCTCTTACGGTGAATCAGGTAATTTTCCAGTTCTTTCTGCCAGACCAGTTTCATTTTTTCAGGTACAGCTGCATAACCATAACCGGGTAAGTCAACCAGACGCTGGTCTGGATTGCCGAGGCTGAAGAAGTTAATCATCTGGGTACGGCCCGGTCTTTTCGAAGCACGTGCCAATTGTTTCTGATTGGTCAGCGCATTGATGGCACTGGATTTACCTGCATTGGAGCGACCGGCGAATGCCACTTCATAACCTGTATCTTCAACACACAGATTAAGTTTGGGTGCACTCATTAAAAATTCAGCTTTGCGCAGCCAATTGAGCGAGCGCACAGAGTATTCAGTAATCGCAGGATCGACTTTTTTGGTATAGCTAATCTTTTGCTTTGGGGCAGCAGCTGCCTTACTGTTTTTTGATTTTCCTCTGCTGTGGTGCATGGCTCAACTTCAAACTTAAATTTACAAGCAGCTATTATAAAGGAAGTGGCTTGGGCAAGCGAACTTTCAATGCAAGACTTGGTAAGCAGAAAGTGAAAACTAAAGATTGATCAGGTCGATTGGTGACTGGATGCTGTAATGACCTTGCAGTGGTGTTACCACTTCACTGAGCGTGTATTGATCCAGGCTGGCATAAAACTGCTCTACGGCATCATCTAAAATGCCTTTTAAACCACAATTTTTACGCAGCACACAGGGTGGGGTATTGCATTCTACCACTTGGCTATCCTGTTGCAGAATACGCACGATTTGACCCAATGGTATTTTTAAGGTGAGCGGATTCATGCGAATGCCGCCGCCTCGCCCACGAGTAGTGATGAGCCAGTCCTGCTTTGCCATAAAATGTACGATTTTCATGGCATGGTTCTCTGACACCTGCAGCTCATTCGCGAGTTCCGCAATGGTATACGGCATTTCTTTCGGCTGAGCGATGTACATAAGAATCCGTAAGGCGTAATCGGTAAATTTATTTAACTGCATTATAAATCTAGAGTTTTCATACAAAGCAGGGCTAGTCTAACACAGCCAGACTAGCCCTTGCTTGATTTCAGTTTAAGCTGACTGCTTAGTGGCGAACGCCACCAGTACCAAAGGCTTCACTGTGAATATTCTCAGCAGGAATGCCTCGTGCAACCAGCGCTTTGTGTTGTTCTGCCATAAATGGCATTGGGCCACATAGATAGTAATCAGCATTTTCTGGTAATAAAGCACGATCAATTGTACTCAGATCCAGACGGCCTGCTACATCATAGTCTTCACCCAGTTTGTCACCTTGGTGTGGGAATTCGTAAGCAGTCAGCGTGCTTAAACGTGGATATTTGGCTTTCAAATCATGAATGTGCTGTTTCATGGCATGCACCTGTTTGCTACGGCAGGCATGAATGAAAGTCACAGGTTGTGGCATATCCAGAGTTACCAACTGATTTAACATGGCTACCATTGGAGTTAGGCCTACACCGCCACTGATGAATACATTACGTTTGTTTGGATCAATCAGGTAGAAATTACCTGTTGGTGCAGACACTTCAATTTCTGAGCCTTCTGCCAAGCTATGTAAAGTATTAGATACCCAGCCTGGAACCAAATCACCTTTTTGATCTTCACGCTTTACTGAAATACGCAGGTATTCATCTTGAGGACAAGTTGAAAGCGTATATTGACGTGGTTGTCTCAAATTCAGTTCAGGCACAAACACACGTACAGAAATATACTGACCTGCTTCATACTTCGGTAATGGTCCGCCGTCGACTGGTGCCAGGTAGAACGAAGTGATCTCTTCACTTTCTACTACTTTCTTGGCAATCTTGAAATTGCGCCAGCCTAACCAGCTACCTTTAGTCTGTTCATGTTGATCATAAATCGCTTTTTCAGTCGCAATGAACAGGTCTGCTAATTGTCCATATGCAGTAGCCCACGCATCAATCAGTGGATCATCCATAGAAATATTGAGTACTTCACTGATTGAATGCAGCAGGTTTTCCCCAACAATGCCGTAATCAGGTGCTTTAATATTTAAGCTGACATGTTTATGCGCAATGAGTTCAACCACAGGTAATAACACAGAAGGATCTTCGATATTTTCAGCATATGCTAAAACTGCACCTGCCAAGGCTTGCGCCTGAGCACCGCTACGCTGGTGACCCATGTTGAAGGTTTCTTTTAGATCTGGGTTATTGTTTAACATGCGGTTGTAAAAATAACCGGTTAAAGCAACCCCATTTTCACGAAGCACAGGTACTGTAGCTTTTACTAGGTCAATTTGCTGTGGAGTCATAGCAGATCTCTCATGGCTGTTATTTATAAGATGTATTTAAAATACATCTTTAAAGATATATTCACAATACATCTTTAAGTAAAAACCATGAAAAAATTATGGGATATTAAAATATCCCATAAAAATAAAGAAAATAATCGGAGAAAGAAGGGCTATCTCTTACCAAATAATGACCCTAATAAACCACGGACAATTTTCTGGCCGGTAGTGCTACCCAAAGTGCGTGCGGCACTTTTAGCAAAGGTGCCAACAATGTCTTGGGTGAACTTTTCACGCTGTTTCACTGCACGTTCAGCTTCTTTCTGCTGTTCGCGTGCAAGACGTTCCTGTTCGCGGGCTTGCTGCTTAGCTAATGTTTCCTGCTCTTTTGCGACTTGTTTGGCATACGCTTCTTGTTCTTTGGCTTGCTGTTTGGCAAGTTCCGCAGCCTGAAGCTGTTGCTGGCGTTCAGTGACTTTGTTTTGCAGCATTTCATGCGCACTGTCACGATCAACTTGCTGTTCATAAATCTCAGCCACAATGCTTTGTTGCATTAAAGTTTTGCGTTCTTCAGGAGAAATGGGGGTAAAAGAGGAATGTGGCGGCATCACCCAGCCGCGTTCTACAATTTGCGGTGTGCCTTTTTCATCCAGACAGCTAATCAGTGCTTCACCGACAGCCAGTTCGGTAATGGCATCCTGAACTTTAAATTCTGGATTAGCTCGAAAAGTATCTGCCGCCGTTTTTACCGCTTTTTGGTCTTTAGGGGTAAAAGCACGTAAAGCATGCTGAACCCGATTGCCGAGTTGACCTAAAACGCTTTCTGGTAAATCGAGTGGATTCTGGGTGATAAAGTAAATCCCCACACCTTTAGAACGAATCAAACGCACCACCTGTTCAATCTTTTCTTGCAAGGCAGGGCTAGTATTATCAAATAGCAAATGGGCTTCATCAAAGAAGAACACCAGTTTGGGTTTATCCAGGTCGCCGACTTCCGGTAACTGTTCAAACAGCTCTGAAAGCATCCACAACAGGAAAGTAGCATATAGCTTGGGTGTGTTCATCAGCTTGTCAGCAGCAAGCAAGTTGATATTGCCATGACCTTGACTGTCGGTTTGTAAAAAATCCATCAGATCCAGCGCTGGTTCACCAAAGAATTGCTCACCACCTTGATCAGCCAAGGCAAGCAGATTGCGTTGAATCGCGCCCAGACTGGCAGGAGACAGATTGCCATAGTCCGCTTTAAAATCTGCGGCATGTTCGCTGACATAACTGATCATTGCCTTTAAATCTTTAAAGTCGATCAGTAATAGTCCCTGATCATCAGCAATACGGAAAATGGCGGAGAGCACACCTTCCTGAGTGTCGTTCAGATTCAAAATACGGGCAAGAAGGAGAGGGCCAATCTCGGAAATGGTGGTGCGAATCGGATGGCCTTGCTCGCCAAATAAATCCCAGAACACCACAGGCGACGCTGAAAAAGGGATGCACTCGATATTCAGGCTTTTAATGCGTTCATCAAATTTGGGATTACTTTCCCCAGCTTTCGCCAAGCTGGAAACATCGCCCTTGGCATCGGCCAAGAATACCGGTACACCAATTCGGGAAAAACTTTCTGCCAGTACCTTTAATGTTACGGTCTTACCGGTACCGGTTGCACCGGCAATCAGGCCATGACGGTTGGCAAGCTGAGAATGCAGCACGATATCCTGTGTAGTATCGGCGGTTTTTTTAGCGATTACGATTGGTGTACCCATATAATTTCCTATTTGTTATTTATTCATTTTTAACTTTTTTCATGTTTTGTAGAGCGTGTTGAATGTCTTCAATCAGATCTTCCGGATGTTCTAATCCAATACAGAAGCGCACCAGGAAGCCTTCTTTCAAATGTGAATGTTCAAGCACACGCATATCTTTTAAGTTATATAGCATGACCAAGCTAACAGGGCCACCCCAGCTAAAACCAAGCTTAAACAGTTTTAAGCTGTCACAAAAATTGCGGATATCTTGCAGTTCATATTTACTGTCAAAAATTACACTGACCAGGCCGGCACTATGACCTTCCTTGCAAATTTCTTTCCAATATTGATGACCTGCGCTATGCGGATCGGCTGGATGCAGTACCTGCACAAACTCCGCTTGCTGTTTTAACCAGGTGAGAATGTTGAGTGCACTACTGGATTGATGTGCATAACGCAGCTGCATGGAAGCAAGACTACGTTGCACCTGAGCAACGTCATCACCTGAGACAGCAATGCCTTGAATGGCATGTGCGCGGAACAATTGGTGATGCAGTTCTTTATCACGCGTGACCACTGAACCCATCAGAATGTCACCACCACCGCTTGGATATTTGGTCAGCGCATGTACGGATAAATCTACACTCAGGTGTTCATCACCAAAATCAAAGGCATTAAAGGCCAGACCCGCGCCCCAGGTATTGTCCAGTGCAGTCAGAATATTGTGTGCTTGAGCTTTCTTCACGAGGCCATTTAAATCCGGAAATTCCAGTGTGACTGAGCCAGCTGCTTCCAGCCAGATCAGTTTGGCTTTATCTGAAGGATTAAAGCTTTCCAGGCATAATGGATTATAAACTTGTACCTGAATGCCATAACGTGTTTCCAGGTTGCGTAGATGCTCCATGTTTGGGCCATAAATATTGTCCGGTACCCAAACTTCCTCTCCTTGACTTAAAAAGCAGGAATTCACGAGATTAATCGCAGATAAACCGCTAGGTGCAAGCAGGTGATAGAGCCCACCTTCGAGCTGGGCAATGTTATCGCCTAAGGTAAATGTGGTTGGGGTACCATGTGTGCCATAGCTATAGTCATAATCATCGGTCCAATGGCGATTAAACAGGGCATCGGTATTGTTAAAAATAATGGTTGATGCACGATAGAGGGGAGGTTGAACCGTCGAAATGTACTGAGGGGCCTTTCGTGGTGCATGAATCAGGGCGGTTTGAGGATTTTTTTTCATGCTGCAGCTCATATCTGGAGTCAAAAACAGCTTTAGCTTAAGAGAATCTTTGCTTTAGCGCTACTTGCGTTATCAATTGTTTAAAAACCTCACATAAAATAAAAAGTTGGCTTCATTTTTGCAAAACCTAGCCTATATAGATACAAGAACAGGTTCGAGCGCATGAAGTCGCATTTACGAGTACATTATTTTCAGCATATTGCTGGTGAAGGTTACGGTAGTTGTCATGAATTTTTAAAGCAGCATCAGGCGCAAATTACAGCGACTGAATTCTTTGCTTTACCTGTGGATCGTCCTTTGGAAATAGAAGCGCTACCTGCAGTAGAAGAAGTAGATTTGCTCATTATTATGGGCGGGACCATGAGTGTAAATGATGAAGCAAATTTCCCCTGGTTGAAAATAGAAAAACGCTGGTTACGTCGTTACTTGTCTCAGGGGAAGCCAGCGATTGGTTTGTGTCTAGGTGGACAGCTGATTGCCAATGCCTTGGGGGCAGCAGTTAGTTATAACCCGGAACAGGAACTGGGGTGGATGTCTGTCAGTAAAGTGGCCAATGTGCCAGCAGACTGTTTTAGTTTGCCTGAGCAATTCCGGATCATGCAGTGGCATAGCGAGACCTTTGAAATTCCCAAAGGGGCGGTACATCTGGCAGAAAATGAAGCCTGTCGCAACCAGATGTATCAATTGGGCAAAAATGTTCTCGGTTTCCAGTTCCATCCAGAAATAACCCCGGAAACCTTGGCCCTGTTTTTAGAAGATGAAGAGGAGTTGCTAAAATTTTCAGGAAAATATGTGCAACCTGTGCATGAGCTCAGAAAAAGTCCAAAATCTAATTTTATTGAAGGAAATCAAATACTAAATCGCGCAATCGAATATGTGGTAGAGAAATCAGCTTGACGGGTGAAAAACAAACTCTTGATTTAGCAACCAAATTGATTTTCAGACGAAAACTATAAAAGGCATTTGCTTATGCATTAAACAATGGCTATAATAAGCCACCCTTCGATAGGAAGGATGTTAACTGCGAAGAAAGTAGTTAACTATCGTTACAGTCGTGGCATCGATCATGACCTTAGTGATAATTCACTGCTCTTGACACTTACCTCAAAAATTAGTGGGGTGAGATGCGTCAAGAGTGATTCTTTATATATTTGGCTTGGAGTTTACTGGTATGTCTAACCAGAGAATTCGTATCCGTCTTAAGTCTTTTGATCACCGTCTAATTGATCAATCAGCTCAAGAAATCGTAGAAACAGCAAAACGTACTGGCGCACAAGTTTGTGGTCCAATTCCAATGCCTACACGCATTGAACGTTTTAACGTTTTAACATCACCACACGTAAACAAAGACGCGCGTGACCAGTACGAAATCCGTACTTACAAGCGTTTGATCGACATTGTTCAACCTACAGACAAAACTGTAGATGCATTGATGAAGTT
The DNA here is from genome assembly GCF_002364825.1 of Acinetobacter sp. UBA3132. Lineage (NCBI taxonomy): Bacteria > Pseudomonadati > Pseudomonadota > Gammaproteobacteria > Moraxellales > Moraxellaceae > Acinetobacter > Acinetobacter sp. UBA3132. Next base: position 20,341 of record NZ_DEZM01000141.1, read on the forward strand.
AGATCTTGCAGCTGGTGTTGATGTTCAGATCGCATTGGGTTAAGGCTTTCGGGTTAATTAACGCTCTAAGTTAATTAGGCCGCTTTTTTAGAGGTTTATGCACATGGCTATTGGTTTAGTCGGTCGCAAGTGCGGTATGACACGTATCTTTACAGATGCTGGTGTTTCTGTGCCTGTTACAGTGATTGAGGTTGATCCTAACCGCATCACTCAAATCAAAACGCTTGAAACTGATGGTTATCAAGCGATTCAAATCACTACTGGTGAACGTCGCGAATCTCGCGTAACTAACGCTCAGAAAGGTCACTTCGCTAAAGCGGGTGTTGCTGCTGGTCGTCTGGTTCAAGAATTCCGCGTTTCAGAAGCTGAGCTTGAAGGTCGTGAAGTTGGTGGTACGCTTACTGTTGAGTTGTTCCAAGTAGGTCAAATCGTTGACGTAACTGGTACTTCTAAAGGTAAAGGTTTCCAAGGTGGTGTTAAGCGTTGGAACTTCCGTACTCAAGATGCTACTCACGGTAACTCTGTTTCTCACCGTGTTCTAGGTTCTACAGGTCAAAACCAGACTCCTGGTCGCGTGTTCAAAGGCAAAAAAATGGCTGGCCATTTAGGTGCTGAACGCGTAACTACACAGGGTCTTGAAATCGTTGCTATTGACACTGAACGTTCAGTTCTAGTGGTTAAAGGCGCGGTTCCTGGTGCTACTGGTGGCGACGTAACTGTTCGTCCTACGATCAAGGCCTGAGGGGAAATAACGTGAATTTAAATACTGTTTCCGGCTCTGCTGTTGAATTATCAGAAGTTGCGTTCGGTCGTGAATTTAATGAAGCTCTTGTACACCAAGTTGTTACAGCTTACCTAGCTGGTGGTCGTCAAGGTTCTAAAGCTCAAAAATCACGCGCAGACGTTTCTGGCGGTGGTAAAAAACCATTCCGTCAAAAAGGTACTGGCCGCGCTCGTGCTGGTTCTATTCGTAGCCCAATCTGGGTTGGCGGTGGTAAAACTTTTGCTGCTCGTCCACAAGACTGGTCTCAAAAAGTAAACCGTAAAATGTACCGCGGTGCTATGCAATGCATCCTGGCTGAACTTGTTCGTCAAGATCGCTTAGTTTTAATTGAAGAGTTTGCTGTTGCAGCTCCAAAAACTAAAGAATTGCTTGCAAAACTTAACGACTTAAATGCGACTCGTGCATTGATCGTTACTGATGCTGTTGATGAGAACTTGTATCTAGCTGCTCGTAACCTTCCACACGTAGATGTGGTTGATGCGACTGCAATCGATCCTGTTAGCTTGATCGCGTTCGATAAAGTTGTTATGTCTGTAGCTGCTGCTAAGAAAATTGAGGTAGAACTCGGATGAACAACGAACGTTTATATCAAGTCCTGCAAGGACCTGTTTTCTCAGAAAAAGCACAAGTTTTAGGTGAAACTGCTGGTGTTCAAGTTTTTAAAGTTGCTACTGATGCAACTAAACTTGAAATCAAAAAAGCAGTTGAGCAATTGTTTGGTGTTCAGGTTGTTAAAGTTAACACTACGATCACTAAAGGTAAAACTAAACGCTTTGGTAAAACTATCGGACGTCGTTCTGATGTTAAAAAAGCATACGTCACCCTGAAAGCTGGCCAAGATGTAGAAATGGCTGACTTGGGCGATGCCGCTGAAAGCGCAGCGGAATAAGGACGAAAACTATGCCTATTCAAAAATGTAAGCCAACGTCTCCAGGACGTCGCTTTGTAGAGAAAGTCGTTCACGACCATCTTCACAAAGGTGCTCCTTATGCTCCACTAGTTGAAGCTAAAAAACGTACTGGCGGCCGTAATAACAACGGTCACATTACGACTCGTCACGTTGGTGGCGGTCACAAGCAACACTACCGTATCGTAGACTTCAAACGTAACAAAGACGGCATCCCAGCTGTAGTTGAGCGTATCGAATACGATCCAAACCGTTCTGCGCACATTGCGTTGTTGAAGTATGCTGACGGTGAACGTCGCTACATCATCGCGCCTAAAGGTTTACGCGCTGGTGATTCAGTACAGTCTGGTAACGATGCTCCAATTCGTCCAGGTAACTGCTTACCACTTCGTAACATGCCTATCGGTTCTACTCTTCACAACATCGAGCTTAAAATCGGTAAAGGCGCACAGTTAGTACGTTCTGCTGGTACATCTGCTCAATTGTTGGGTCGTGACGGTTCATACGCTATCATCCGTCTTCGTTCAGGTGAGATGCGTAAAGTACACGTTGAATGTCGCGCTGTGTTAGGTGAAGTATCTAACTCAGAAAGCAACCTTCGTTCATTGGGTAAAGCTGGTGCAGCGCGCTGGCGTGGCGTTCGTCCTACCGTTCGTGGTATGGCGATGAACCCGGTAGATCACCCGCACGGTGGTGGTGAAGGTCGTAGCAAAGGTATTCAACCTGTAAGCCCATGGGGTCAAAAAGCTAAAGGGTACAAGACACGTACCAACAAGCGTACGACTAAGATGATTATTCGCGA
>NZ_DEZM01000109.1:0-7941 GCF_002364825.1 Acinetobacter sp. UBA3132
AGTTCACTGCAGTAGGGGATGATGACCAGTCGATCTATGCCTGGCGTGGGGCTAAACCGGAAAACATGGCGTTGTTACAGCAGGATTTCCCGAATCTGAAAGTTATCAAGCTGGAACAGAACTACCGTTCGACCAGCCGTATTTTGAAAGCGGCGAATACCGTTATTGGCAACAACCCGCATATCTTCGATAAAAAACTCTGGTCAGACAAAGGCCATGGTGAAGTGATTCGTGTCATCACTTGCCGTAATGATGATGATGAAGCCGAACGCGTAGTCAAAGATCTCATCACGCACAAGCTGATGAATGGTAAAAACTGGAAAGACTACGCAATTTTGTACCGTGGGAATTTCCAGGCACGTATTCTGGAAACCCAGCTGCGTCAGATGCAGATTCCTTACAAACTCTCTGGTGGTCAGTCTTTCTTCGCGCGCGCCGAAATCAAAGATGTCATGAGTTACCTGCGTCTGATCATTAATCCAGAAGATGACAGTGCCTTCCTGCGTATTATCAATACACCGAAACGTGCCATCGGACCAGTGACGCTGGAAAAATTGGGTCTGTTTGCGCAAGAAAACAATCTGTCGCTTTTGGCCGCGGCAGCTGACCAGCGTCTGACCATGGCAATGCCAAAGAAAGCCACCACTCAGCTGGCTGAGTTTGCCGACTTCATCAATAACTTTACCCGCAATCTGCTGGATGATGATGAGCCAGTACCGATTATCCGCCAGATGATGGTAGAAGCCGGCTATATCGACTACATCAAGGAATCAGCTGCAACTCCGGCACAGGAAAAAACCAAGCTCGACAATATTGAAGTACTGTATAGCAGTATTCAGAGCCTGATTAACCGTGCTGAAGATGTGGATGAAAAGAATATCGAAAGCGTCATCCGTAAGATGGTGCTGCTGGATATGCTGGAACAGCAGCAGGAAGCAGAAGATACCGATAAGGTGAATCTGTTGACGCTACATGCATCTAAAGGTCTGGAATTCCCTTATGTTTATCTGATTGGTCTGGAAGAAGAGATTCTGCCACACAAAAACTCGATTGCGGCAGAAACGGTCGAGGAAGAACGCCGTCTGATGTATGTGGGCATTACCCGTGCGCGTCAGGGCTTGACCATTACCTTGGCTGAGCAGCGTAAGGCTGGTGGTCAGATGAAGCAGATGACGCCAAGCCGCTTCCTGGATGAATTGCCAGAAGATGAACTGGAATGGTTAGGCCGCAAGAAAAAGCTGGCTGGCAATATTGATCCGAAACAGCAGGCACAGCATTATCTGGATAATTTACGTGCACTGATTAAGCGTTAAAATTTAAGTAATTAATCTATTGGTATTTTTCTACAGGAATAAAATGATGAAAGTACAGGTGAAAGTCCTTGATGCACGCCTTGGCAATGAATGGCCAATGCCAAATTATGCAACTACAGGTTCTGCAGGACTCGACCTTCGTGCATGTGTAAACGAAACTACAGTAATTGAACCAGGTCAAACAGTACTCGTGAAAACTGGTCTGGCTATTTATATTGAAGATCCTGCATTTGCGGGGCTGATCCTGCCACGTTCTGGCCTGGGTCATAAACATGGTATCGTATTGGGTAATCTGGTAGGTCTGATCGATTCAGATTACCAAGGTGAACTCATGGTTTCGGTATGGAATCGTAGCCAGACTGCATTTAGCCTGGAACCAGGTGAGCGTCTGGCGCAGTATGTCCTCGTCCCAGTGGTGCAAGCACAATTCGATATTGTGAATGAATTCGAAGCCACTGAGCGTGGTGTAGGTGGCTTTGGTCATACTGGCAAGAACTAATACAAAAAGCCTACATTCAATAAAATGTGGGCTTTTTTAATGGTTGATAGAATAAGATTTATCCCGTTTTTCAGCTAGCATTTATCCATTCGTTATATTTTTTAAATTGATTATTTATCTGAAATCAGCTAAAAGTACAGGGTCCTAGAACAAAAACTAAAGTTTCACATCATGGTGATGACACCTGATTTCTGAACTTATATTCTCCTATTTAGCAGTGAAATTACGATCTATGGGATTTATGCATCATACATTCCCCATGCAAATCTTTCGTGCTTATGACATTCGCGGTAAGGTCAGTTTACTCAATGTCAGCATGGTAAATGCCATTGCACATGGCCTGGCCCAGCAGTATCAGTCTGCGGGACAGACACGTGTCGCGATTGGTTATGATGCAAGGCTATCCAGTCCGACCTATGCCCATATTATCCAGCGCACCTTAAGCCTGTATGCGATTGAAGCGCACATTATTGGCTGCTGTTCCAGTCCGATGCTGTACTACACGTCACGTGAATTTGATGGCAACGGTATCATGATTACTGCAAGCCATAATCCACGAGAAGATAATGGCATCAAGTGGTTGATTAACAATCAGCCTCCATGTCCTGAAATGATTCAGGCGGTAGGGCAGGAAGCTCAAAAATATTATTCAGATCAGCTACAACAGGCAGACTGGATTGAGCATGAGATTATTCCAGAATATTGCCTCAAATATCAGCAGTCTATTCTCAATGATATTCAACTGAAACGCCGTTATCGGGTCGTACTGGATGGGCTGAATGGTTCAGCGGGGCGTTGTGCGGCTCTGGTATTGAACAAGCTTGGTTGTGATCTAACGACAATAAGAACTGAAGCGAACGGTCATTTTCCCGATCATGCGCCGGATCCCTCACAGGAAGCTCATTTACAGCTGTTAAAAGCAAAAGTTTTAGAGACGAGAGCCGACCTCGGAATTGCCCTGGATGGTGATGGTGATCGACTGGTACTCATCGACGCGGATGGGCAGGTTATTACGGCTGATCAGCTGTTATGCCTATGTGCGGAAATTTGTCTGAAAGATACAGTTGATAAAGAATTCGTTTTTGATGTGAAATGTTCTACCCTGGTTCGTAATACGGTACAAGCGCTGGGTGCTACGCCGGTCATGATCCGCACAGGAAGTTCTTTCCTGCGGAAGTATCTGGCGAATTCTCAAGGACAGGCGATTTTTGGTGGTGAATATGCCGGACACTATGTCTTCAATGATGGCCGTGGCGGCGGTTATGATGATGGTGTTTATGCGGCACTCAGAGTCATGGAATACCTGGATCAAACTGGGCAGACACTGGCAGAAGCACTGGCACGTTATCCAAAACGTACGGGCACTGAAGACCTGTATATTTCGACGCATCAGATTAAGCCACTAGAATTGCTTAACTTTGTTGAAGCACAATCACGTAAATTAAACGCGCGAATTAGTAAAATTGACGGTATACGTCTTGATTTTGATGATGGTTTTGGCATCATTCGAGCATCCAATACAGGTGAATACTTCACAGTGCGTTTTGATGCGGAAAATCAGAGCCGTCTGAATGAAATTCGTCACCTGTTCGTTTCGATGTTACGTGACCGCTATCCTGCGATCGCCCAGGACATTTTAGATGCTCAATAAGGAGAGGCGAATGCCAAATCAACAGACAGGCATCGACAAAGCACAAATTCTGACTGAAGCTTTGCCGTACATTCAACGCTTTGCGGGTAAAACCCTTGTGGTGAAATATGGCGGTAACGCAATGACTGATCCTGAGCTGGAGAGTTCATTTGCTCGTGACATCGTGTTGCTGAAAACTGTAGGCCTGAATCCGATCGTGGTACATGGTGGCGGTCCTCAAGTCGATTCTATGCTGAAACAGCTGGGCCGTGAATCTGAACGTATTGATGGCATGCGTGTTACTGATCCTGCAACCATGGAAATCGTTGAAATGGTGCTTGGCGGAAGCGTAAACAAATCGATCGTTAATCTGATTAACAAACATGGTGGACGTGCCATTGGTTTGACCGGTAAAGACGGTAACCTGATTCGTGCACAAAAACTGCTGATGGAAAAAACTGCTGAAGATGGTTCAGTGCAAAAAATTGATTTAGGACTGGTAGGCGAAGTAGTTGGTGTCAAAACTGATGTACTGGAAATGTTTACCAATAGCGATTTTATTCCTGTGATTGCACCGCTGGGTGTGGATGAGGAAGGTAATACTTACAATATCAATGCCGATCTGGTTGCAGGTAAAGTGGCTGAAGCCTTAGGTGCAGAAAAACTAATTCTGCTAACCAATATTAGCGGTGTGCTAGACGAAAATAAAAATCTGCTGACTGGCCTGACCACTCAGGAAGTTGATCGCCTGATTGAAACAGGTGTGATCTATGGCGGAATGATTCCGAAAGTGGGTTGTGCACTCGATGCCGTGAAAGGTGGTGTCATCAGTGCACATATTGTGGATGGTCGTGTACCGCATGCCAGCCTGCTAGAAATTTTTACTGATCATGGTGTTGGTACATTGATTACCAACCGTGTAAAGTCAGGCCATCATTAATTTAAATGATTTAATGATTAAAAAGAGTCTCAATCGGGACTCTTTTTTATGCCTTTTATTTTTAGCTCTTGTCTTCTGAAATCATCATAATTTTTTTTAGCAGAACCCTGTTGTCTTGAAAAAACAGCTTGAACCAGATTTATCTTTTCTTAAAATAAAGCATAAAAAATCATTCTTTAGCATTTTTAGCGCAAAAGATTGCATGGATCAAGATTTGAAAAGCCCCAAGGACTCATGCACAATAACTGCATAAACACCCCGATACCTGAATGAAGATTATGTGCCAGCTGCTTGGAATGAATTGTGCGACACCGACAGATATTACCTTTTCATTTCGAGGCTTTTCACAGCGCGCAGGGATTACTTCAGATCATGCCGATGGTTTTGGGATTGCTTTCTTTGAAGATAAAGCTTGTCGCCTGTTTGTCGACAACCAGTCTGCGGTTGAATCACCGATTGCCGAGCTGATCCGCAATTACCCAATCAAATCACGTAATGTGATCGCACATATCCGTAAGGCGACTCAGGGTAAAATCAATCTGGAAAATTCGCATCCTTTTAGTCGCGAGTTGTGGGGACGTCAGTGGATCTTTGCGCATAATGGTGACCTGCATAATTTTTTTCCAGAGCTCTCAGGCCGTTTTACGCCAGTCGGTAATACCGACAGTGAACGTGCTTTCTGTTATCTGCTTGATCAGTTGGTAAAGCGCTTTGGTTATCATGAGCCAAAACAGGATCAGATCTTTGATATGCTGACCGAGATTTCGCCATCCATCGCCGAGCATGGTACTTTTAATTTTTGTTTGTCCAATGGTCAGGCGCTGTTTACCTATGCCATTACCAAGCTACATTGGCTGGTGCGTGAATATCCATTTAAGCCTGCACAACTCATTGATATTGAGGTAGAAGTCGATTTTAGCCAAGTGACCACTCCCGAGGACCGTGTCGCTGTGATTACCACGGAACCATTGACACAGAATGAGGAATGGACGGCTTTCCAACCCGGCGAAATGATTCTGTTCCAGCATGGAGCAAAAGTACGTTCTCAACTGACCCACGTAGAACGTCTGGAACGTGAGCAACTGGACCCTTCGCTCAAACGGGTGACACGTGCAGATCAGTACTGATCTCGAAGCTAATAATGACAGTGAAAATACTGTTTTTTTGTTTAATTTTCATGTAAAAATCAAAGATTAATAAGAGCTTATAGCTCTTATTGGTTAATTAATATCTGATCTTTTTGCTCAGAATAAATTAATTTTAATTATATATAACAAATACTTAAATATAAAAATACAATTTCACCACTAAAGCCGACTAATTCACTTCATTTTTATTTAAATCAATACCCTATATGCTTCAAGTTATGTGATAAATCCTCAATATTTATAGGTGGTCGTAATGAAAATGAAATGGGTTCCAGAATATAATACTGGTATCGATGTGATTGACGATCAGCATAAACGAATTCTCGATTACATTAATGAAATCGACGAAATTGATGTCAATACCAATCGTGCGCGTGTTAAGCAAATTCTAGAAAATATTATCGATTACACACAATCGCATTTCACTTTTGAAGAATCACTTCAAGAAGAGGCGGGTTATAAATATCGTGTACCGCATAAACGTGTGCATGATCTGTTCATTAAGAAAATTGAGTCGTATCGTGACCGTTTTGAAATGGGACATTCGATTGAAGCTGAATTGCATGAAGTATTATCTAAATGGCTGATCAACCATATTCAACATGATGATGCGGATTATGTGGGTGCGGTGAAGGAAAACATGGTCGGCCTGATCAAAGAAAAAGAAAAGAAAAAGGGCAAAAACTGGTTCGCTCGTTTCTTCTCATAAAGCAATTTTTCCCTATAACAAAAATTAAAGTCTAATGATCATTTTGCGCAGCAAATCATCTTCGGGTGGTTTGCTTTTTGTTTTTGATTTTCACCGCTATGCAAGGCAAAATAGCGCTAGATTTTTATAGGAATGCATCATGCAGGACAATGCTATGTCAAAATGGTTATCGCCTCTGATGGCTTTTTGTTTATCTTTTCTTATTATTGCGACCCTCGCACCAATAACAGGTATTCAGATTGATCGTCAGCTTGATTTCTGGATGTTGTGGTTAGCGACAATGCTGATCCTGGCGCTTCCAGTCTGTTATCTGGAAATTGCTTTAGCGAAACGTTCCAAGACCACCGCATTACAGGCATTGTCGAGCTTGACCCGTGAGGCAGACAGTTCACAGCGCTGGCGTGTTGTCGGTTGGCTGGCTGTGGTGTTTATTCCATTTCTTGCGGGAGCAATGCTGAATCATGCCTCTAATGTGGTATCGATTGCCAATTTTGAAGTGCAGCAACCAGTCATTCTGGCTGGATTGGCGATTGCGGCTTTGCTGTTGTCTTTAATTCCACGTCTAATTCTGATGGGAATTACTACTGTAGGCGTGATTGCATCCTTGGTCCTTGCCAATGTCATGGGTACAGCACTGCCTGAATGGCAACTAACTCCGGTACAATTCTCTGAATGGGGTAACGCAACGGTACTGGCACTGGTGGCCAGCGGTTTAGGCATGGGGTTGTACTGGCAGTCTAGTTTGGCTGCTGTCAAACAGCAGGATGTAGCGACCAAAACTGTATTACCGATCTGGATTGCACAACTGGTTGCGGTAATTGCTTTTGGTTTCTTCGCGGTAAAAGCTGAAGTACCTGCATTTGCCTTGATCGCTGCAATTGTAGCTGCTGCCGCACTGATGTTACAGATGGCGCGTGAACAGCTGCAACAGCGTCAGATAAATGTCATCATTCAATGGGTAATTGTGGCGGTGGCAACACTGGTCTGGTTGATTCCAAATATCACACCAGTATTTAATAACCTGCTGATCCTTTGGGGGCTGGTGATCAGCCTGATCTATGCCTTGTTTGCTGGTTGGATCATGAAGATCAGTCATCTTCGTAAATCAATGAATTTCAGTTCAGAGGCGTTCTATAACATCTGGCGTATTGCGGTTCGGGTGGTATTACCAGTGTCGATTGTTGTGGCCATTATTGCAGTGTTAGGGCAGTGGTTCTGATGAATCAGTCAGCGTTGATTTGGGTGGCGTATGCTGCCCCTGAGCAACAGTTTCATATTGCAGTACCGTTTCAGCAGGGCATGACTGCACTGGATGCAATTGCTACAAGCGGCATCCGCGATCAGGTGGAATTGCCTGAACCTTTGAATCTGGGAATATTTGGCGTGCGCTTGCAGGATCATGCACAGCTTTTGAATGCTGGGGATCGTATAGAAATTTACCGTGCGTTGATCATTAATCCTAAGGATATTCGCCGTAAACGTGCAGCGCAAAATCCTGTAGGACGTTATAATAAAGGTAATCGGTCCAAGCTGTGGCAATCTTGAGGTTGATCAAATGCGTCATAAAATCGGCAAAATGCCAGTAATTTGATAAACCTATGCAGTTAATTAGAAAAACCCCTAGAAATACAGGGGTTTTTTTATGAAAAAGCGATTATAGTGGTGGCGCTGTCAGAATCGCTTCTTTTGAACCAGGTAAACT
>NZ_DEZM01000109.1:8138-10852 GCF_002364825.1 Acinetobacter sp. UBA3132
GAGGTAAACCGGGTTGTGACGCTGGAATTGTTTCTAGACCTTCAATGCGTTCCACAATACCGTTTGGATTGAAGTAGATTTTTAAGTGCTGACCACGTGCAGCAGGAATGTTGGCTTTTTTAGCATAGGTTCCTGGGGTATAATTGTAGATGTAGTCCCAGCGTAATGGATTTAAAGGATCTGTCACTGTTGGGCTGCCAAGTAGGAAGCGGACTTGTTGGTGGCTCATTCCCACCTGGATTTTAGAGGCTTGTGCTTGAGTTAAAGGTGTTCCTTGAGGAATATCAACTTTGTACACACCTAAGGTCGAACAGCCGACGAGCAATGAAGTGACGAATAACGTCAACATGATTTTTTGCATTTTGCTACACTATCCCAAATTAATTATGATGCATTTGATCCAAGGATAGATCATACTGCATCTAAACTTTGTTGCATATTCCAACTTTAATTTTGTTGAGAGACCTTTTTACATGCCTATTTCAAATCAAGATTTACGCAAAGCTGGACTGAAAGTTACCCTGCCTAGAATTAAAATATTAGAACTATTAGAAAACTCACGTCAGCACCATTTAAGCGCGGAAGATATCTACAAGACTTTACTCGATCAAGGGGAAGATGTGGGTCTTGCAACTGTATATCGTGTGTTAACACAGTTTGAAGCAGCGGGCATTATTCAGCGTCATCACTTTGAAAATAATCATTCTGTATTTGAAATTATGCAGGATGATCACCATGATCACCTGGTATGTCAAAACTGCAATAAAGTTGTTGAATTCACCAATGACGTAATTGAACATGAACAGCACGAAGTTGCGAAAAAATTCGGCTTTGAATTAACAGGCCACTCACTGAATCTGTATGGTTACTGTGATGAACCTGAATGTCAGGACGCTTATCGTAAAAAATAATGCCAGGATGTTCCTAGGTATAAAAAACAGGCTTCAAAGGAAGCCTGTTTTTTTATGAGGATATTAATTAATCTTAAGATTGTCCATCAAAGGTAATATTGCTGCCGGCATTCATTAGATGTGCACCACCTTCTTCGGATAACTTGATTTGCAGACGCAGATCGTTTGGAGAGTCGGCATGTTTCAACGCATCCTTATAGCTGATCTGTTTGGCCTTGTACAGGTCATACAGTGCTTGGTCAAAGGTCTGCATTCCAAGTTCACGTGAACGCTTCATCAAGTCTTTAATTTCATGCACATCACCTTTACGGATCAGATCTGAAACTAAAGGTGAGTTGATCAGGATCTCAATTGCGGCACGACGGCCTGTACCATCAATGGTTGGGATTAGTTGCTGTGCCACCATCGCTTTGAGGTTTAAAGACAAGTCCATAAACAGCTGGTTATGACGGTCTGCCTCAAAGAAGTGAATAATCCGGTCAATGGCCTGGTTGGCGTTATTGGCGTGCAGGGTGGCAAATACCAGGTGACCGGTTTCCGCAAAGGCAATAGCATAGTCCATGGTTTCACGGGAACGGATCTCACCGATCAGAATCACGTCTGGTGCCTGACGCAGGGTATTTTTCAGGGCGATTTCAAATGAATCTGTGTCGATCCCGACTTCACGCTGGGTGATGATACAACCCTTATGCTGGTGCACAAATTCGATCGGGTCTTCGATGGTGATGATATGACCTTTGGAATTTTCATTACGATAACCAATCAAAGAGGCAAGGGAAGTCGATTTACCGGTACCTGTTGCGCCCACGAAGATGATAATCCCGCGCTTGGTCATCGCCAGTTCTTTCAGAATTGGCGGTAACTTTAAATCATCCATAGTAGGAATGACGGTTTCAATACGACGCAGAACCATACCCGGCTGATCACGCTGCTGAAATGCACTGACACGGAAACGTGCTGATTTGCTGGGATTGGTAATCGCAAAGTTACACTCACGTGTATCGGCAAATTCTTTGCGCTGTTTTTCCGTCATAATTGAATGCAGAATCTGGCCTACTGCTGGTCCAGGTAATTTGACTGATCCAATCGGCACAATTGAGCCATTCACTTTAATTGAAGGTTCTACATCTGCAGTAATGAACAGATCCGATGCCTTTTGTGCCACCATATAGTCGAGTAAGCCGTTAAAATCCATACTTCGTCCCCGAGAAAATCAAAACATTTTTTATAGGAAAGATTCAGGCTGTTTAGCAGCAGTACGCGCAACTTGTGGGCTGATCACGCCTTTAGATACCAGTGTTTTCAGGCTCTGATCCAGCGTAGTCATACCATAGTTGGCACCGGTCTGAATGGCAGAGTACATTTGAGCAACTTTGTTTTCACGGATCAGGTTACGGATGGCCGGAATACCGATCATGATTTCATGTGCAGCGACACGACCACCACCATTTTTCTTGAGCAGGGTTTGTGAAACGACTGCTTGTAATGATTCAGACAGCATGGCACGAACCATGTCTTTTTCTTCGGCCGGGAATACGTCGATTACACGGTCAATAGTTTTAGCAGCGGAAGTTGTATGCAGGGTGCCAAACACCAGGTGACCGGTTTCAGCAGCAGTGAGTGCCAGACGGATGGTTTCAAGGTCACGCATCTCACCCACCAGGATAATATCCGGGTCTTCACGTAATGCAGAACGTAATGCTTCATTGAAACCATGCGTGTCACGATGCACTTCACGCTGGTTGATCAGACATTTTTTGGATTGGTGTACAAATTCAATTGGATCTTCGACGGTCAGAATAT